>DASYHR010000519.1:0-3961 GCA_035998385.1 Dyadobacter sp.
GCCTCCCGGGCTGTAGGAACTGCCATAGGAAGTAATCCGGTTGCCTTTTTGATTCCTTGCCACCGGGTGATACAAGCGAGTGGTGCGCTGGGAGGCTATATGTGGGGAGGTAACCGGAAAGCTGCGATTTTGGGATGGGAAGGCGTGAGAGCTGAAGGTGATTTAACGAGTCAGGGAAGCGGGAATATTGTAAATTTTGCAGGATGAGACTTTTTGAAGACGATATAGACAAACAGAAAAACTGGTTACCGGAAGGTGGCATCGTTCAGTATTATGGGAAAATAATGAATCAGCAGCAAGCGGATCAATATTTATCTGTCTTGCTATCAGACATTCAATGGCGTAATGATGAGGCTATCATATTCGGGAAAAAACTGACCACCAAACGTAAGGTCGCCTGGTACGGAGATAAGCCTTTTCGGTATTCCTATTCGAATATTACCAAACACGCCCTGCCCTGGACAAAGGAGTTGCTGGAGCTGAAGACCCTGATTGAAAATGAGACCGGTGAAAGATACAATTCGTGTCTTCTCAATTTATACCATTCCGGCGACGAAGGAATGGCCTGGCACAGTGATGGCGAAAAGGATCTTAAAAAGGATGGCGCGATCGGCTCTCTGAGTATTGGGGCGGAGCGTAAGTTTGCATTCAAACATAAGCAGACAGAGGAGAGAGTGGACATGTTTTTGGAACATGGCAGTTTGCTTGTGATGAAAGGCACTACACAAACCAACTGGCTTCACCGCCTGCCTCCGACAAAAAGGGTGAGCACACCACGTGTGAATCTGACATTCAGGACGATCGTAGAAGGGTAGCCGGATTTAATTTTTGCCAAATGCGTGTGGATGGGGATTGTCTTTCAGGAATGGTTTTTTACCATGGCGTGGATCAAATGATTTTTGGGAGCGTCCCGGAAATATTAACCACACAATGCAGAAATCATGAAAGAGGAAAAGAAGGACAACACCGAAAACCCTGAAACGAAGTTTCCGCAACCACCATTTCCAAAGCAGAAACAAGAATTCCCGGGTACGGAGGCTGATATGCAACCCAAGGCAGATCATTGTCAGGAGAGTTATAAAGGGTCGGGAAAGCTGAAAGGTAAAAGTGCAGTCATTACAGGCGGAGATTCAGGGATTGGAAAAGCAGTTGCGATTGCTTTTGCACGTGAAGGTGCCGATGTATTGATCAGCTATCTGGATGATATGGAAGATGAAGATGCCAATGACACTGCTTCGTATGTCAAAGATGCGGGACAGAAATGTGTTGTTGTGAAGGGTGATATAACCAGCGAAGCACATTGCCGGAAAATAATCGATGAAGCAGTGAAGGAATTCGGGAAGATTGATATTTTGGTAAACAATGCCGCATTTCAAATGGCGAGAAAGCAATTACAGGATATCCCATCTGACGAATGGACACATACTTTCGCAGTTAATATCCATGCGATGTTCTATATGTGTAAGGCAGCCGAGCCTCACATGAAGCCAGGCAGCTCTATCATTAACACGACTTCGGTAAACGCCTACCACCCATCTCCGGACCTTCTGCCCTATGCGGCCACCAAGGCTGCTATTCAAAATTACACGGCAAATCTGAGTCAGATATTTTTGGAGCAAGGTAAAGGAATTCGTGTGAACGCAGTAGCACCCGGGCCGGTTTGGACTCCGTTGATCCCCGCCACCAAGTGGGAAGACGCAGAGATTTTTGGCGATAACACGCCTATTGGCAGACCGGGACAACCGGTGGAGATAGCGCCTTCATTTGTATTTCTGGCTTCGGATGAAAGCAGTTATGTTTCCGGTGCTACCATACCGGCGACGGGCGGACGGATTACAATTTAAATTGAACATGTCAATCCGAAACAACAGCACCGCATACGTTATGTTTTGCGGTGCTGCTGTTTTATGCCGAAGGTGATTTTGGTATAACTGATTATTGAAAATGAATTTTCAAGCAACGTCATATCGTTAAGATTGTAAACCTACAAGACATTAAATATCCATGCAAAAAAAGACCATAACCATTGACGGAGATAGGTTCTCGGATCTTGCTGAATTTTATGAAGAGATGAATAGCCTGTTTATGAAGGATCAGGACTGGAAACTGGGGCACAGCCTGGATGCGCTGAACGATACACTATATGGTGGATTTGGCGTTTTTGAACCCGGAGAGCAAATCTGCGTCATCTGGAAGAACTTCAATAAAAGCCGGTTAGTGCTGGGAAGGGAGCAAACCATTCAACTATACCAGCGAAAGATAGAAATCGGCCGGCCTTACAATGTGCAGCTTTTCGAGGAAAAATTAAGGGAGATAGAAAAAGAAAATGGTCCCCTACTCTGGCATATCGTGCTTGATATTTTTGGGGACCATCAAAATATTGAGTTGATACTGGAAGACTAAGCGCTTAATCTCCCTTGACGTATCCGTTCGCTTTCAGATAAGTCTTCCAATCGTCAATCATGAAATTTTTGAATACGCGGGGGAACTTGTGTTGTCCGCCCATTTTACCTTTGGATTCCATCCAGCCGTAAAATGCTTTATTCGGCAAAACAGTCACAAATACCTCCTTCAGAGCATGCCTGCGTTCAACTGCATAATCGTCATTCAGCACTGAAAGTCGTTCGTCAATTTTCCTTTTTAGAACCTCCGTATCGACATTTTCTTCCTCGACACCAATATACCAGTGATGCGCGAAAAGCGATTCGTGAGGAACGCCGCACACTGTAAATTCCTTCACGGTCAACCCCATTTCATCAGAAACCAGGTCGATCGCCTTATTCATGTTATCTACTGAAAGGTGCTCGCCACATAAACTGAGGTAATGCTTCGTGCGACCCGTTATCGCAATCTCACCGCGTTGCTTGTCGACAAACTTAATTGTATCGCCAATCAGGTAACGCCATGCACCCGAACAGGTTGAGAGCAGCAATGCATATTCCTTTCCTTCTTCAACCTGATCCACCATCAGCGTATCAGCATTGGCTTTCAGCGTACCATCTGAATCAAAATTCTGTTCATTAAATGGTATGAACTCGAAGAATATACCGTTGTCACAAACCAGCTCCATACCCTTTGCACCCGGGCGGGTTTGATAGGCGATGAAACCTTCAGAAGCCAGGTAGGTATTGATGTAAATCAATGGTCTTGCCAGTAACTTTTCAAAACCTTTACGGTAAGGCTCAAACGAAACACCGCCATGCGCGAATACCTGCAGATTTGGCCAGATATCGTGGATGGTTTTCACATTGTGATGGGCAATAATTTTCTCCATCAAAAGCTGAATCCAGGCCGGAACACCTACAATGAAGCCAATGTCCCATTCATGTGCCTGCTTGGTAATTTCTTCCAGTTTGATACCCCAATCCTTCTGGGCAGCAATTTTCTCGCCTGGTTTGTAATAAGGTCGGAACCAATAAGGAATTTGTTTGGCAGTAATTCCGCTCAAATCCCCTTCGAAATGTTTATCCTGATTGCTGAGGTTTGTACTCCCTCCCAGCATCAAAAAGCCTTTTTCGTACAAGTCATTAGGTAAATCCTTGTAATGTCCCAATGAAAGAATCTGACGAATACTGGTTTTCTGAATCGCTTTGGACATGGCCTTGGTAACCGGAATATGCTTCGTGGCCGCCTCGGATGTTCCGGAGCTCAACGCATAATATTTGATCTGCCCGGGCCAGCATATATCCTTCTCTCCGTCCAGAGAACGATGCCACCACTCGTTGAAAATCTGATTGTAATCGTGTATCGGTACCGTTTTTTTATACTCTTCATAAAAGGCTCCCTGTTGTCCGAACAGGATTGACGAGAGTACTTCGTCGAAATTATACTTTTCTCCAAACTCTGTATAACGCGCTTTACCTAAAAGTTTGGCAAGTGTCTTTTTCTGTTGTTGATGCAGGCTTGCCTTCTTTCTGTTCGCCACAATGTTGCTGAACAGAATTCCTTTTTTAAGTAAACT
>DASYHR010000539.1:0-7150 GCA_035998385.1 Dyadobacter sp.
CCAGGGAGAAATTGCCAAGCTGAGAAACGAGATTTCCAATACAGAGATAAGGCGCGGATTGTATGTCGTAAGAGCTCCCCAAACCGGCTTTGTTGTAAAGACATTAAAGGCGGGTATCGGAGAGAATATCAAGGAGGGTGAATCTATCGCGACCTTACAGCCCGATGCACCATTTGTTGCTGCAGAAATTTATGTGGATGCCATGGATGTTCCGCTGATTCTGATGGATAGTGATGTCCGGCTCCAGTTTGAAGGTTGGCCCTCGGTTCAGTTTTCGGGCTGGCCATCAGTGGCTGTGGGTACTTTTGCCGGAAAAGTGTCGGTGATAGATCTGGTGAGCAGTAACAGTGGCAAATACCGTTTGCTTGTGAAACCTACAGATCCTGTTCCTTCAAAGGATCAGCCATGGCCTAAGCAGTTACGGCAGGGATCTGGCGTATATGGCCGGGTGATTCTGCGGTCTGTGCCGGTATGGTATGAGATATGGCGACAGCTGAACGGATTCCCTCCGAGTCTGGAGGCCGAGCCGGCTGTTCAGGTGGGAGCTAAATAAACAATCCAAATTTTTTGACGTTATGTCGTCGACCAGGTATTTAAAGATTATCAAGTCAGTACTAATTCCGCTGTTTGCTACTGTATTCAATATAACCGGAAGCTATGCTCAATCCGATTCAAATCAGGTGAGCAGGAAGATATTTGCACTTCAGGATTTAGAGCGGATCGTGTTGATGAACCACCCTATTGTCAAACAGGCTGACTTGCTGAGTGAGCAGGCCAGAGCACAGCTGCAACAGGCATGGGGTGCCTTTGATCCTAATATTAAAAGTCATTTCGGAAGAAAGACATTTGGTGGCACCGAATACTATAACAATTGGTCAAATGAATTAAAAGTGCCTCTATGGCTCGCCGGCGCGGATCTTAAAATTGGTTACGACCGCTTTGTTGGTGAAAATACGAATCCGGAAACACGCACAGGCGTACCCGGACTCGCCGGACTGGGTCTGAATATCCCGATAGGACAAGGTTTGCTGATCGATGCGCGCAGAAATGTACTGCGCCAGGCACGGGTAATGGTCAATTATGCCGAGGCAGAAAAGATCAAACAGATTAATCAGGTCTGGCTCTCAGCAGTGAAAGATTACTGGAACTGGTACAATGCTTATCAGCAATATGAGCTGATCCGGGAAGGTGCAGACCTTGCTTACCAAAGATTTATAGCAGTAAAAAACCAGGCATTACTTGGTGACAAACCCACCATTGATTCCGTGGAAGCTGCAATCACTTTTCAGGAGCGAAGTATTCAGTTTGAGAAAGTGAAAGTGGAACTCAATAATGCGCGTTTACTGATGTCCAATCATATCTGGGATGAGAATGAGCAGCCGTTGGAATTACCAGACGACATCTATCCAGAAAACATCCAGCCGCTGGGTTCAGACTTTTACAAAAGTAAACTACAGTCGTTGTTAGGTATCGCTGCAAATGCACACCCCGAACTGCTGATGCTGAAAAACAAAGGCCTGCAGCTTCAAATAGAAAGAAATTACCGGCTGGAAATGCTAAAACCCAAACTGAGTGTGAGCGCCTCTTTGATCACCAGCCGGACCGACTTTGGTTCGTTTGTTCCTGATTATTATGACCTGCGTTGGAGTAATTATAAACTGGGTGTCGATTTCGCTTTTCCGCTGTTTTTAAGGGCAGAGCGCGGTAAACTCAATGAAGTTAAAGCCAAACAGCTGGCTCTCAACTACGACCTTGTACAAACAGGTCGGGAAATCAATACCGGCATTCTGAACGCATACAACGAACTCGTTGCTTATGAATCCCAACTCGCCATCCAGACCACCAGCATCGAAAACCAGCAGGTGTTGCTAACAGGTGAACTGGCTAAATTCGATTTGGGAGAAAGTACCTTATTTCTGATCAACAGCCGCGAAACCAAACTGATTGATATGAAAATAAAACGAGTGGAGCTACTTACTGGCTACCAGAAAAGCATTGCTCAACTCTACTACGCTACCGGTACGGTTACAGACAGGTAGGTATTGTCAGGTAATATTCAACGGTATCATACATAATAAATTAGCTACCTGCATTAGCCAACCAATTCTCTGAACCTGATAGCAAATTCTGCGAGATCATCTCTTAACTGATCATTGAGGATTTTTCCCTGCTCGTCCATTTTTCCTTTGATACCCTGTACCAGCAATGCTGTTTCAGGTGTGAATCTGGCCATGGCGGTTTTCATAATCAGCTGTAATTCATCATGCCCTCTTACTCCGTTGGCTGAAGCGGTAATGATCCCTGTAGGTTTATCAGAAAAAACCGTTGTGGAAATGCACCATTCTATGGCGTTCTTCAGTCCGCTCGGTATGCTGAAGATGTATTCAGGTGTACAGATCAAAATTCCATCCGCAGTTTCAATCTTTGCTCTGAATTCTGTAATTACCTGAGGCGTGTTACGAACTGAAAGATCAGGATCAAAATGAGGTAATTCTTTTAGCTGAGTAAATATCAATAAATTAAAATACTCAGCAGATATAAGTTTCAGGTTTTCAACCAGTTTTTCATTGGACGAATGCCGACTTGCGCTTCCGATTATTACAAAAATATTCTTTCTCACTGGTGTTAACCTTTGGTATGAGTAACATACAGCAAGCTTTTCAAAAATGTTCATTGCCACAGCATAAATCCAAACCATCATTCTCTGCATGTCTGAAAATGATTTTTTGGAACGGCAAATCCGGATTCATAACTTCGGGCTGGCATTTGGTGCACACCGGGCACACCCTATGATTGTATACAGAATCCGTTTTTCCAGCCAGATCTGTAAGAAAGCGCCATTTTATTTAAACTGAAACATACCATATTACATGCATATATTGATAGTAGAAGATGACGAACGACTTGCTACATTCATCAAAAGAGTTTTGGAAGAAAACGACTATGAATCTACAGTTGCTTACGATGGGATGATGGGTTTAAAACCAGCCCGGCAACACGACTATGACCTGATCATAACAGATGTGGTGTTACCGAAAATGGATGGAATTGAAATGTGCAAAGCCTTACGTTTAGCTAAACCGGATGTGCTGGTAATCAAAAATGCCCTCGCGGAGCCATGTGTTCTGCGAGGGCATTTTATTATAAGTGTTTGAAATTAATCCTGTTATATCACCACATATCCTGGCATTACCATATTAATTAATCCTGAAAACTTTCACTGGTTTCCAAATGAACCGGCATTCTGACACGAAACAGCGTTCCCCGTCCCTTGATACTCTCTATGTCCATACTGGCATTCAGCAGCTCGCAAAGGTGCTTCACAATTTGTAACCCAACTCCTTCCCCTTTGCTACTCCGCTCGCTTAGTTTACCAAGTTCCTCACCCGAAGGCACCTGAGGTATATCCACCGGCCTGACCTGGTCTGGTTCTGCCTGGTCAGGACTCATTAATGCTGTGGGCTCGGTGGTGGGTCTCAGTTGCTGATAATACACACCGAGCAAATCATCGTCAATACCCGGTCCGGAATCCTGAATTCCCAAAATCCACCTGTAGCGACCTTCGGATGACCAGGACACGGAAACGATTCCTTTCACATCATCCCTGGATGTCGTGTAGCTAAGTGCATTGAGCAGAATGTTCTGAGCGATCCTTTGTAATTTGATGCGGTCTGTTTGCACGATCATACTTGTGGGACCGTCCGCCCTTAAAACGATCCCTTTTTGCCTGGCCATACTCTGCGCACCTTCTACCAAACTCAATAAAAGTGCACCCACATCTACTGATTCTATTTTGAGTGTTTCCTGCCCCGACTCCAATCTGGATAAATCGAGTAAGTCTTCCAGCAATGATTGTATGTTAACTACGTTCCGGTTGAGCATTTCCAGATACATATCTCTTTCATCCTGAGACAGTCCGTCACTGCTTAACAGCGCTGCAGCCGACGATACGATCCCGACACCTCCGCGAAGATCGTGAGAGGATTTTCGAAGTATTTGACCACGCGCATTGGTCAATTCATTCATTTTTTCAACTGCACCTTGTAATGAATTCAACCTTCCTGCCGCATGCAGGCGCTGTAACTCATCATATTTATGAACACTGCCTGTGAAAGTTTGCTGCATCACGGATGTGATCGTCCGCTGAACGAACAACAGCAATCCTTTGTCGGTATCCGGATACAGCTCGTCGTAAGTATCCAATTCCTCATACAGGATCTCCGCCAAATGGTTTAGCTCTTTCATGGATTCGATCAGCGCAAGCGCTTTGTGCCATCTGTGTAATCCGTGTCCTTCTGCCACATAAGTAAGGTCCTCCTTCGGGACCTGATGCATAAGACGCTGCTCCAAAATATCGAGAATAGCAGGAATCAGGTTATTGAATTCCTGCCTGCTTAGTAAACCAACCGATCCAAGATCCTTATCCTGTTCACATACCACTCGCCAGTTGTTGAGTATCGCCTCACGCCTGCTGAAAAGATAATTGGTTACTTGCTGTAGGGATGCGGAATTGTATGTACGCATAGAAGTTGCTGTTTTATAATCGACAAAAAATCCGGCATTCTGAGCTAACTCATTAGCCATATACGAAGTGCGTACAAATAACGTACCGAGCAAAGACGATTTACTTCTTGCCTCTATTCCCGTGAGCATATACACCTACATATACCAGGTATCTGTCTGAGCAATTTTTGTTGAGAGGAGATCAATTTTGAACTGAAGATCGTAACGATTCCAAACGGTCATTCTAATCAGCCCAAAAAAAAGACAGACTTCCAGTAAAACTGAAAGCCTGTCAATTACCGAAGCGAACTCACACCTATATATGATTTTATATTTATTTTACTGAATCTCTTAACATTTCAGCCATTTCCAGATGGTGTTCCAGTGCCGGAATTTTATCTGATGACCAGGATTTAAGTTCAATATCATTGCCGGCAGATGCATTCGATTTAAACAGGATAATCGTTTCCTGATGCGATGCCACCATCATTTTCATATACATCTGGTTAAACATAACGCCGCTTGCCGCCGACAAACTATCCAGTTTCTGTTGTTTGGCAGTACTTAATGTAGTAGGTACCCCCGTTTGCCTGCGCAACGCCAGACCCATCAGCTCTTCGTTTACTTTCGTGTGGTCGGTAATCATCATTCTGCCGTAAGATTTCACGCTTAGTGAATCTCCGTCCATAAAACCCCGCGAAGTTGAATCTCCTTTGGCTACAGCCATCTCCCCCGCCCTGACTTCAAACATGCCACCATCTGCCGCCATGTTCACAAAGGTTTTGTCTGCCTCAGTCAACTCAGCTCCGGGATTGTTTTGATCATCATTCTTACACGCTACTGTTACCAACATGGCTGCCAAAAGCAGCAGATTCACTTTTCTCATAATCTAAAAGTTTAGTACAACATCATTACGAATGCCCGGCATCGGCAAACCACTATGCCAAAGTGTAGATCCATCTGTGTTAGAGGTCACTCTTCTTCATCACAGTTGAATCCTTTTTACTTCCCGCTTCCCTTCTGCTACGAGCTGGTTGTTTGTCAGAAATTGCTCCCCTTCCATCCTGCACTTCATTATTCTGATTTTTAGTAGCGTTGCTGCTTTCCGTTCTCAAAGGTTTTTTATTGCCGTTACCAACAGGATTTGTCTCACTGTTCTGGTTTTTGGTGGTATTGCTATTCTGTGTTTCAACGGATTTTTTGCGGTTGTTACGCGTAGGGTCTACCACGTTGTTCTGATTTTTCACGGTACTATCCCGTTTGGGTTGGCCCTGTGAATAGGCTGCTGATGCACAGATCACCATGATCCCCAAAGCGTTTGTGATTAAGTTTTTCATAACATTTATGTTAAATTGATATTGTTAGATGTGTGCCGATTTGAGTAAAAACTATGCCAGATTCACCGTGCCAGCAAACATTTGGCTTTTGATCCAGATGATGCAGCTGCCAAAAAATACAATATGATGCGTCTTTATTTGGCATAATTTTTAACCCAGACCGACCCAAACCATTTCAAAATCAAAATGGAAAAGATAATTGAGGAAGATCAAAACAAAGAAGCTGACCACCTGTATCGGGTAGCCAGCTTCTTTGTTTCAGATCGAACGGCATACGCAAGGGTTATACCCGGTTTCCCGTCTGCTCCACTTCATTGATGACTGTCTTGGCGATCATATCAGCTGTCTGCAGTATAATCTGTTCAGGAGATCCGTTGAATACAGAATGCATGGCGATCGAATTACCCTTAAAAAGAACGTGGACGAATATAGTACCTACCGGTTTCTTGTCAGTTTCACTGCCTCCGGGTGTGGTGAGTCCGGTAACAGCAACCTGAATATCCGATTCAATGAGGTTGCGCAGCGCGTAGGCAAGTGCTATCGTTACTTCCGACGACTCCGGAGTGAACTCCTCAATGAGTAGCGGGTCTATACCCAGCAAATCTTGTTTGACCTGTGCATTGTAACAAATAATTCCTCCTTTCAGCACGCCTCCGGAATCGGGAGCCATGGCGAATTCTGAGCTAAGCCTTCCTGCACTTGCACTTTCTGCAAACGCAATGGTAAGTTTACGTTCTTTTAATATTCTGGCGCATGTAATGATCTGTTCTGATGGCATACTGTTGAGTTTTGTTGAACATTGATTGCGGGCTACACCCTACCTATACTGATAGATTTAGTTTTGCGCGAGGCATCAGTAAATAATCATGCCTCCCGACATTACTATCTCCAGGATGCCTACGCTACCCGCTTAGTTGCTCAACCTAACATTTTCCAGTCATTAGCCTTTCTACCTTCATTTGCCGCAACTTGTTGCGAAACCAACTCCTGTCCCCAGAAAAGCGCCTGGCATGACGGATCATGAAGGACTCGTGCACCTCTGTCTGAAAAGTCGGTGTCCCAGATCCCGGAATGATGCCAGATATGGAGATGATCCCAGTCGGGACGGTCAATAATCGGGTAGATACAAACGCCGAATAAAGGAACGCCCTGCTCAAGTATCTTAGCACATTCTCTCGCTATCATCCTGATCCAGATCGGCCGGTCTTCTTTCGGATGGCTGGTTTCTGTTAACACGATGGGTTTATTGTACCGGAGGTATCCGGCAGTCAGCATGTCCGACAATGCTTTCCAGCGTTCATCCGGAACCG
>DASYHR010000651.1:0-4655 GCA_035998385.1 Dyadobacter sp.
GGTTGGATTAAAGTTTAGCGGTGATACGAACGAATGGCTGGATACCCGCACTGCCATTCTGTAAACCTATAATCGAAGGGTTGTTACGCGGATTCAGAGATGGATCTGTATAATCACCCAATTGATTGAAAGCATTGTTTACGCCAATCACGCCCTGCAGCGACTTTGTGAATGAATAAGCCACTGAGGCATCTACGACCCATATCGGTTTCAGCTTTTGGTAGAAATAGTCGGGCTGAGGGAAATTGGCATTCAGGGAAGATGCATTAGTTACAGAACCGAAGTAAATAGCACGTGCCATGTAGGTCAGTTTACCTAGCTTGAAAGTTCCTTGTACATTGATCTTCTGACCCGGAATGTGGGAAGTTACCCTGGCTTTTTCACCATCGTTGAATATAATGTATCGGTATGCCTCAAGGCCGGCCGGTGTATTCACGCTGGTCACTTCATTTCTCACAAAGTTGGCCCCCAATAAAAGGTTCAAAGCGCCGCCTCTGAATGGTGTGCGGTAACTTCCTGTAATTTCCAATCCTTTTGTTCTCGTGCTGAACGAGTTGTAAAAGAATTTTGCTTGTGTTGTTCCTGTTTGGACAAACAGGTTTCGTACTTCAAGAGGGAGGTTTACATCCGTCGCTGAGAAATTTCCTGTGTTTCCTACGCGGTTGTTTACATCCACCAGGTAAGCATCTGCGGTCAATTCGAAGTTTCTGAAAGGCTGTGTGGTAATTCCCAGGGTATAACCTTTCGATTTTTCTGGCGTGAGTGTCGGGAAACCAAGTGCACGGGTAGCGGCGCTTTGGTTGGAGGCGGTAACCTGGTCAATCGCACGTCCCTGCTGGAAACTGGTTGATGTTTCGGTATAATAATACTGAGCAAGATCAGGAGCCCTGAAACCGGTGTTGTGCGATCCCCGAATACCCAGACGATCTGAGATATTGAACTTCGATGCAATTTTATAGGTCGTCACATTGCCCAATCCTGAGAAGTTTTCAAGGCGCAACGCACCTGAAATAAGCCAGTTCTGTGTAATATTTGCTTCAACATCAGTATATCCCGCCAGAATAGAACGGTTTACATTCACTGCATTTTCGGGACGGAAACCTGCATGAATTTGTGAGCCTGGCGACAGCCCGTTTAATCCGATCTGTCCTTCGTTGGTATTGTAAATAATACCGGCTGCCGTTGTATCCAATCCCCATACCGTTCTCAGATCACCTTTGGAATAGGATGCAGATTCGCCTGCAATGATCTGGTACGTTTCAACACGGTACTGCGCTCCAAAAGCAACATTAACACCTTTCAGTACTTTGTCGAAATACCGGCTGATATCAATACTCCCTATATTTTGGCTTGCATTGTAACTCCCGGCATCAAATGTTCTTGGTGTTCTCAAACCCAAACTCGCATTGAGCGAATTGGTAATTACATTTCCGAAATCATTCTTTCCGTACACGTTTGAAATGTCTACATCCCAATCACGGATTTTGCCTTTGATACCGACTGCCAGAGATTTGTCAGATATGATATTTTCCATCGCGGGAAGGAAGCCATCGGGGTAGAGGAATGAGTTGTTACGCTCAGTCCAGCCTGGTAAGCGGTATACGGCAGTGAATTGTGAGTTACGATGACTGATTCCTCCGAAGGCGTATACTTCTGCATTTTGTCTCAAAGGAATGGCTGCATTGAAGAATAAAAGCGCATCCTTAGCTTTATTGGAGCCACCTGCGCGACGGTCGAAAAAGTGGCGGTCAATACCTCTGCTGGCTAAAATCGCTTCATCAATTTCCCTTGTATAGATCGCATCGTAGTTACGGGTATTCGCGCCACCTCCGTACACTGGCCCCAGGTATAACCCGGCATCGTCATTGCCCGGTAATAACGCGATTGCCTGCGTGGCGAACTCCGCTGTTGTGTTGAGATAACCGCCTGTTTTCCCCAAAGCAAAACCATAATTTGCAGTGGTGCGTGTGGTGGTACCATCTCCACGTCGGCGTGTGCTGGCCGTGGAGCTGATGGTAAGTTGTTCGGTACTTTTGTTCAATACAATATTGATTACACCCGCGATCGCGTCAGAACCATACTGAGCCGCCGCTCCGTCTCTCAGAATTTCAACTCTTTCAATAGCAGCAGTAGGGATGGAATTGAGGTCATACCCTGTCGCTCCATTGCCTAATCCACCCCAGTTGATATTGGAGCTTTTGTGGCGGCGCTTGCCATTTACAAGTACCAATACCTGATCCACGCCCAATCCTCTTAGCTGTGAAAGGTTCAGCGCAGATCCCGCATCTCCGGCATTACTTCCGTTTACCGAATGAAAAGAAGGAGATACGTATTGCAAAAGTTGTGTGATGCTTACCTGCGGTGCCGATTCCAGAAGCGGTTTGAGGTCAATCACATCTACGGGAACGGGGGAGTCAAGCTTGGTGCGGTTCGCATTCCGTGAGCCCACCACCTGCACTTCGCCCAATGTGTGTGTGCTGGCCAGCAGTGTTACATCGTATTGATTTGAAGCATGGATCGGTACTTCCTTCGCCAGAAAACCGATGAACGAGAAAATGAGGGTTTCGCCCTTGACAACGGTCAGTGTAAATTTACCTTCGCCATCAGTAATCGTTCCCTGGCGGGTATTTTTGATAGTGATGTTCACTCCGGGAAGCGGCTCGCCGTTTTCTGAGGCGGTAACCCGACCTGTAATAATACGTTGCTGGGCGAGCGATGCAGTGGAGATGAAAAGTAATAGGAGTAAAAAATAGTTTTTCATTCAACGACAGGTTTTGGAAGCATATTCATACTTCGCGATTTCTAAAAACTGTAAATGGACTAATTGAGGCTGGTGAACAAAGCCAGATTGGGATCAAAATTGAATGAAGTGCAGTGAGGTGCGTAAGGAACGCTACGTTGTAAACGTCATGATGATTTGATGATGCGCGGGCACTTTTAAAGCAACTTTACAAAGGACTGGGGAGCCTGCAGTTCCTGTCGCTTTCTGCGGTTGCGATGAAAGGAGTAGTTATCTACTTTGCCTGCACATCATCAAATCAGAATTGCTATTTGGTTTTCGCCTTGGCCGTTGTGGTCGTTTCGCCAGCTACCAGAGACACATCCAGGTTGAATACATCGTCAATGGCTTTATCTCCAATTGATGAAAAAACACTTTTCGAATTGTATTTGATGTCGTATTTGGTGCGGTCGATCGCGATTTTTGCTTTGCCGGTTACTCCTTTCCCATTGCTGGTCACTTCTGCCGGGAACCTAATGTCGTTGGTTACACCTTTGATGGTCAACTTGCCTTTCACATCGTACTTATTGGCTCCTACCGGTGTCGCTGATACGATTTGTAATTTGGCAACCGGGTGTTTATCAACGGCAAAAAAGTCATCGTTTTTAAGGTGACCAACCAGTTTTGCGTTGTATTCAGGGTCTGTAATGTCAGTAACGGTCAGGTCTTTTAGGCTGATTTCAAAGTTACCGCCTTTGAGTTTTCCATCATTGAGAATCAAGGATCCCTGCTTGATCGGAGCTGTTCCCGAATGCTCACCGGTTACTTTTTTGGCATGCCATACCAGCTTACTCTGTTTTGCATCTACTGCATAAGAAGCTTCTTTGGCAGTTTTGTCTGCGACGCCTGTGAATGATACAAGTCCGAAAGCGGTCAGTGAGAGAATTGGAATCAGTATCTTTTTCATGTTACTTTTGATTTAATATATTAATTCTATTGATTTTATAGACTATTTAATTTTATAGAACCGATCAGGATCAGATAACCCCGATCGGGGTTGTGCTCAAAGAGCTGCAATCAGCTTCGCCACTTGTCGTTAGGACAGCATTTTTCTTTGCGGTTGGAACGACATAGAACAGGACGAGTTGAACAAAAGTTGTTGTACATGATTTTGTAAATTTATAGTTCCTAATACTTAGGCAGGTTAGCACTTATTCCGCCCTGGAAAGTTGCTAAGAGTTCAACGAGCCTGTCTCTCCCTCTTTCTATATAAATCCACGCTTACTTCGCAGGTAGTAATTGTAAGACGATGCAAAGGTAAGTTCAAGATTTCCGGATTATCAAAAAATGATTCTACTATTTTGGACTAAATCGGGAAGTGTACCACTGAACACACAGTTACATATTACCATCCTCTTTTCTCCTCCAGCGGGTATTTCTTTTCAATTTTATGTAAAACAACAAAAATTGAGTCTCTGTTTTCATTAACACCAGACAACAGGAACTGACCGGTATCACGTAATTCATACCTAAGAGTAAGTTGCACGGTGCTGTCAGCGCGGTTTTTCAGTTTAAGTACTTTGTTAACCGTATCTGCCTGGTAACCGTAATAATGCCTGCCAATATTCCCGTAGTATTCCGTGGTTCTTATGGAATTTTTTGTGTTGAGCTTAAAAGGTTTGTCAAGTTGTATACTGATTGAATTGAACTTTTCGAATACAATGTTTTTCCATCTTGTAGTGTCACCAATCGCTTCAGGGATAAATCTGTCGTTCAGTTTGAATTCAGAAACCTTATAAAAACCACTGATACCGGCAAGTCCGTTATCGAGAGGAAGTTTGAATGATTTGCCGCTCGCGTACAGGTTACCGTAGCCAAAACCACGGTATACTACGAACAAAAATATGAATCCGTATTTCAATGTAAGTCTGGTAAA
>DASYHR010000661.1:0-9341 GCA_035998385.1 Dyadobacter sp.
ATATTCTTTGTAGCTTTGTTATAGTGCCTGAATCTATTCTATTAAGTCAATCATCCTGAACATGAAATACTTTCGCTTCATCATTCTATTTGCTCTTATCGGATCTTTATCTGCCTTTACGCCTGCTTATAATCCTAAAGCGCCTATCAAGGTTACCTGGGAACAACTGCGTGATGTGACATTTAAGAAAAAATGGTATGCTGAAGAATCAATTTATATGCTTCACCCGACGTTTGGACCGGGTGTTCAGAAACTTAAAAATCAACAGGTAACTATTACAGGCTATATATTGCCGGTTGATCTTGATGCCAATCTTTACGTACTTTCTGCATTCCCGTTCAGCGCTTGTTTCTTTTGTGGCGGAGCCGGTCCGGAAACCGTAATGACATTGAATTTCAAGAAAAATGGAAGAAAGTTCAAAACAGACGAACGTCTGACTTTAACAGGTACCTTGAAGCTGAATGCAGACGATATCTATCAGATGAACTATATCCTTGACGGAGCTGAAATTACTGAATAGCCACGGATCAGATCCCAATCAGGCGCCAGATACCTGATATAAAGAAAAGTACAAGTCCGACCGGTGTAAGGACTTTCCAGCCCAGATACATCAGTTGATCCACTCGCAGACGGGGGAATGTCCAGCGTACCCACATTTGGATAACAACCCCGCCGAGCGCTTTGCCCAATAGCCAGATGGCACCTGAAATGTAGCCAAACCAGGTTCCCGGCTCACCGCTGGTCCAGTCTGCCAGCCGAAGCGGACCAATATTAGGAAAAGGCGTATTCCAGCTGCCCAGAAACAAAATCGCACCCAAAAGAGATACCAACAGCATCATCCCATATTCCGAAAGCATAAATAATGCCCAGCGCATACCGGAATATTCCGTGTGAAAACCGGCCACAAGTTCCGATTCCCCCTCGGGTAAGTCAAATGGAGCACGATTACACTCGGCAAGTGAGGCAATAAAAAATACGATATAGGCAATAAGCAAAAATGGATTTCGAACGATGTTCCAGGTCAGGAACCCGCCTATTTGCGTCACATCTATGCCGAGTCTCTTGATTCCAAATAAATAAATAGTTTCTGAGCTGAAAATTCCCTGCTGAAAACTGATCACCTGTAAATCAAGCGTTTGTGACAGCATGACTACGCAAAGAATGGTAAGACCAAGTGGCACTTCGTAGGAGATAATTTGTGCAACGGCGCGCATAGCGCCATACAATGCAAATTTGTTATTCGAGCCCCAACCTGCCATCAACAACCCTATCACATCGACCGATACGATCGTCATTAAGAAGAATACACCTACAGCCGCACCCGAACCACTTAACCCAGGAGCAAGCGGAACTACTGCAAAACCAGCAAATACAGAGACAAATATGACAATTGGAGCAATCAGAAATAGCTTTCTGTCGGCAGCTTTGGGAACAATATCTTCTTTTTGTAAAAGTTTCAGCAAATCGGCGAAGAGCTGAAGTAAGCCCCATTTACCTACTTCCATCGGCCCCATTCTGTCTTGTATAAAGGCGGAAACCTTACGCTCAAGGTACACACCCACTACTACGAAACCAGGTACAGCAAGAAGAAAAATAAGTAATGTTACAGGCATTGCAGAAAATCAATCGCGTTTGGGACCATTCCGAAGCTTTACACAAAGCCTGGCAGTGATTTGGACAAAGTAAAATTAATCATAAAAGTGATCAGAACTTCACTACTCCTCGTCCTTTTGCCCTTTATACCCCGATTCCTGTAAAATGACAGTCGAATTTCCATTTTTCATCAGTTCTGTTAACGTCACATCAGGATGCTCTTTCATATACAATTCTACGATACGCCATCCCAGCCATTTGGCAATTCCTCCCGGTACCTTGTCGCCAATTTCTGTAGTGTAAGGTCGTTCTCCAATATACTTTTGTTTTTTAAGCTCATTCTTTTCGTACAACAGTTTATTGGTGATAAAATAGGCCCATATATCCTGCTGACTGTTGTAGGTCCGTTGCAGATTTTCGGTTGATAATCCAAAAACGAGGCTATCCGGTTCCTGAGGCATCATTTGTTTGACAAAAGCATATCCTTTACCATACCCGATCATTTCAGAAAGTAAGGTTGGATCCGTTTCCAGCTGATTGAACTGATTTGATAAATAGAACACAATTGAAGGTACAATGTATTCTTTTTGGTATTTCCCTAACTGATATTCAAAAACGTTCGGGCGAAAATAAGCCTTCGGGCCTGCGAAAAAATCCAGCCCGACTATGATCAAGGAATCCGAGACGTACAAATCACTACCTGTAAAACCTGTTTTGATAAACTTAATTTTAGGAGCCTTAAACTCGGGATAGACTACCTTAATTCTCTTTAAAGCCTCTTGTAAAGGTGCTATGATCTGGCTTTGTCTGTCACCAATAATAGAATCTACCTGAACACTAAAATCCTGAAATCCGGGATTCTGAATGATGCTAAAAAGCTGAGCTGCTATTTGTGCAGTGTCAGTCTGGCCATCAGCGAAATAGAATGTTTTGAGGTAATTATGTTTATTCAGGAAACTTTGCACATCTTTCTCCGATTTACTATTCAGCAGTTCCTGATCAAGATTTTCGTAGGGTATCTCCATTTCGACCGAGGAAACATCTGCTTCCCGATGATCTGTTTTACAGGCAAGGACTAAAAAATAAAGACAACTTAAAACGGCCAGATTGCGAAAGAAGGTCATTGGCTTACAGAAAACGATATGTTAAACGAAAAATCAAAATTAGAAAAAAAACGAATAAGCATACTGGGATGCGGCTGGCTTGGATTACCATTAGCTAAACGCCTGCTGCAAACGGATATTTCATATCATGTAAAAGGCAGCACAACATCTCCCGAAAGACTTGAACTGCTGAATAAGGAAGGAATTGAAGGGTTTCTATTCAATTTGAATCCCGGTTTCACCGCACCTGATAGCACAATAGCTCATTTTTTCGAGGCTGACACGCTTGTGATTTCTTTACCGCCACGCCTCAGCAAAAGTGAACCCGGACATTACCTGAAACAGGTTGAAAATGTAATTACAAAGATTAAAGATTCGTCTGTTAAAGAAATTATATTCCTGAGTTCCACAGGTATTTATCCTGAACTGAACCGTGTCGTTCATGAGGCAGATGTAACAACTCCGGAGCAATCGGCCTCAGAAGAAATGGTTGCTGCAGAAAACATGATCACCGCCTTACGTCCCGGGCGCTCTGTATCAGTACTACGTTTGGCGGGGCTCATCGGGCTTGACAGAATACCCGGGAAATACGTAAAAGGCAAGAAAGAACTCACAACCGGATCACTACCTGTAAACTATATTCACCCTGAAGATGCCGTTTTAGTGATGGCGACGATGATTGAAAAGCATATTCACAATGAAACGTTTAATATAGTAGCCCCTTTGCATCCTACCCGTCGCGAGGTATACGACAGCAACTGCGCTCAATTCGGATGGGAAGTTCCTACCTATTCGGAGCCTGCAGCTGCACCGGATTTCAAAATTATATCGGGAGAGAAGCTGAGCAAATTTTATGACGTCAACTTCAAGTTTCCCAATCCTATGCAATTTCACTATGAATTGATGGAATAGGCAAAAAAAGGTCCGCCTGATACCTATCGGGCAGAATTTGTATTTTGTGTCAGGTTGATTCTGATGATTCTTTTTTAAGGAAGTAATTCGGTCAATTTGGCTTCCAATGCAGCTCCGCGGAGATTTTTTGCAATTACTTTTCCGTCTTTGTCCAAAAGATAAGTAGCCGGAATAGCACTCACACCGTATGTCTGTGCTACCACTGAATTCCAGAACTTCAAGTCTGAGCCATGGTGCCATGTCAGCTTATCCTTTTTGATGGCGGCTTTCCAGGCATTGGCTTCCTTATCCAATGACACGCCATATATTGAAAACCCTTTGTCTTTGAATTTGTCGTACATCCTCACCACATTAGGGTTCTCCTGACGGCAAGGTCCACACCACGAGGCCCAAAAGTCAATCAGAACCAGTTTACCTCTCAAAGAACTTAATTGAATAGGATTTCCTTCCGGATCATTCAATGTAAAATCCGGAGCAACCTGTCCTACAGCAACACCATTGGCCCGTTTGATCTGGCCGATAAATCCTTGCGCCAATGTCGGAACCGGATTTATCTTCTCAAAATCAGCTGCAAGGTTCTGCAGAATTTCCATGTCGTTATCAGGACTCAGGAAGTTGTTGGCTGTAAAGAGTGCGATTAACGATGTGCCCATTTCAGGTAACATTTTTTTAATCGCATCCAGTCTTATTTTATCTTCAGCTGCATATGCAGTCTGTATCTCCTGTATTTTTTTAGTATTCTTTTTCTCTTCTGCTGCAGCAAACTCCTCGTTCCATTTTGTAACCTTGCCTGCAAAGTTTTGCATTAGTTCATCTATCCTGGCATAGTACTCCATATTTTTGGAACCAGACACCGCCACCTTTCCCGGACCTCCCGCTTTCACATCAAATGTCTCTCCTCCTTCAACAAGTAACACAGCCTTTTGACGGTCAGCAATATTAAGTGTAAAAAAACTGCCTCTGTCTTTTTCTGTGCCTTTGATCGTAAAACTTCCATCGGCTCCTAGTTGTGCAGAATCTATCTTTGTACCTGTTCCGTTAGCAGCAGATTGTAACAAAACTACTTTCTCCCCCCTGGCTCCACCCTGTACTTTTCCGTTTACAGTGAATTCCCGCGGCGAAATCTGACCAAAGGTTACCAGAGTACCCAATAGCAATGTTGCTGTTAGAAAAACCTTCTGATACGACATCTTCATCTTTTAAAATTAAAGTAGTGAAACGATTAGTTTAGCTGCTTGCCAAGAAGCTGGTTTACAAGTTTCGGATCCGCTGTGCCATTTGATTTCTTCATAATCTCGCCAACGAACAATCCTAGTAAACCTTTTTTACCTTTCTTATATGCATCCACCTTATCAGGCATAGCCGCAAGTACCTCATTTACCAACGTTTCCAGTTCACTGGTATTGCTGTTCTGCTGCCAGTTATTTGTTTCAGCAATCTCTGCAGGAGAACGATCCGGCTCTGCCAGCATCACAGGAAACACCTTTTGAGAAGCCACAGAATGGCTTATTGCACCAGACTCACTCAGCTCAATTAAAGCAGCCAGGCTGTCAGGGCTTACCGGAAATTTGGAAATATCCCCATCATGCTCATTGAGGTATGATTTTACCGGTCCCATCAACCAGTTTGACGCTTGCTTATATGAATTTGTCTTACTGCAAACCGCTTCAAAGTAGTCAGCAATTTCCTTCGTATCTGTCAGTACCAATGCATCGTAAGCCGGTATGCCGTATACATCCACAAACTTCTGACGCAACTCTTTTGGAAGAGCCGGCATTGATGCTTTTATCGATTCAAGCCACTCATCAGAAATCACGACCGGACTCAGATCGGGATCAGGAAAATACCTGTAATCATTCATCGTTTCTTTCATACGCATGCCATACGTATTGCCCGATTCCACATCAAACATCCGGGTTTCCTGGTAAATCTGCCCGCCTGTTTCCAGCAACCCGATTTGCCGGCTTGTCTCGAAATTGATCGCCCGCATCATATTCCGGATGGAGTTCATATTCTTTACTTCCACCTTCACACCAAGCTCGGGATCACCTTTTTTTCGCACAGAAACGTTCACATCGCAACGCAATGAACCTTCCTCCATATTCCCGTCGCTGATGCCCAGATAGCGTACAATCCGGCGGATTTCAGTAACGAACGCTCCGGTTTCATCAGCGGATCGCAAGTCAGGTTCAGATACCATTTCCACAAGCGGTGTTCCCGCCCGGTTGTAATCGAGTAACGTGCCAGTATCGCTCCCGTCATGCACCGATTTCCCGGCATCTTCTTCCAGGTGAATGTGATGGAACCGAATTCTTTTTTCCACATCTTTACCATCAGCACCTTTCGTAGTGATCGTTACGCCTCCGTTTTCGCAGATAGGTTTTTTATCCTGAGAAATCTGATATCCCTTTGGCAGGTCCGGATAAAAATAATTTTTCCGGTCAAATATAGTTCTGCGCGTAATAGAGCAATCACAGGCCAATCCCATTTTGACAGCATATTCTACCGCCTTCTTATTCACCTTAGGAAGAGTTCCTGGAAGTGCAATTGTAATGGGGCCTATATTCGTATTGGGTTCTGTCCCGAAAATATTGAGATCAGACGTAAATAATTTAGATTCCGTCTGTAACTGGCAGTGAACTTCCAACCCAATCACACTTTCGTAACCGGCCAGCACTTCTTCACTTATTGTTGAGGGAGATATTTCAGATTGAGTCATATGATAATGCAAATGCTTTCACAAAGATACAAATACGGGTCGTCCATGTTGTGAACGACCCGTATTTTATAATCACGTAAAGTTAAACCTCCGATACTAAAGAGAGTTAATCCAGTTAGCTATTACAGCAATGTCTCCTTTTGGAACGTGCGTCATCGGAGCCATTGGAGGAAATCCAGGCCAGTGTTCTGGCTTAGGACTATGAACCAACGCTACGATTTCATCAACAGAATATTTTTTCTTTGCTACATCGGCATAAGCAGGTCCGATCACTTTATCGTATGCCTGATGACAGGCAAAACATGCGTGTTTGTTCAACAAAGCAGACACTTCAGCTGGTACAGGTTTACGTTGTGGCTTAGCCTCTGCTGCGGGGGCAGCTTCGCCCGCTTTGGCGGTAGTGTCCGCAGGAGTACCAGATGGCGCAGTGTTGGTGGCAGCAGGTGCTTCCGCCGGTTTAGCGTTCTTTTTGTCGTTCTGGATATTTACAAGTGACGCCTCTTCACGCGCCTTGCTTCCTGATCCATAATATTCGTCATACTTTGCCTTATCTTCCTTCGAAGAACAACCCATCCATACCGAAACCGCCAGAGCAATCAGTGCCAGCGAAGTACTTTTTTTAAGTGTCATTGTTTTAAAAATTTAAAAAATTTCCGCCATGTTATCGTGTTTTCCGATAATCTATACCACGAAGAAACTAAGTTTGCGTTAAATTTCCCTCATAAATTTTAGTTCACCATAGCAAAAAACCTTCACAAACTACACATAACTAACTGATTTTAAGATTTATACAATCATGTTATAAAATTTTATCGTGAGAATTTTATTTTTTATTTGAAATAAATTATTGTGAATAATCTGAAATGTTCTTACTTTTGCAGTCCTATTTGTAAAAACGATTAACGCAATGGCTAAGAAAGGTAATAGAGTACAGGTTATATTAGAGTGCACTGAGCAAAAAGAAAGCGGTGTACCAGGTATGTCACGGTACGTGACCACAAAAAATCGTAAGAATACGCCTGGCCGTATGGAATTGAAAAAATTCAATTCTTTCCTGAGACGTTATACTCTGCATAAAGAGATTAAATAAGGCTGCCTTAAGATTTTATAAAGGTGTATCTGGTTAATCACAATTAATCAGAGTTCGTCTTGAATATATATTGTTGATAAACCGATAACACTTAAAATATACAGACATGGCAAAGAAAGTAGTTGCTACCCTGAAAAAAGAAGGCGGTAAGGCTTTTGCTAAAGTCATTAAAGCCGTAAAGTCTCCTAAAACCGGAGCTTATACCTTCAAAGAAGAGATTGTACCTCTTGAGGGCGTACAAGGAGCATTGAAGAACTGAAACTAATCGTATTTCAGTCATTGCTGACAATATTGCATTTTAAAAAGTCCCTATCGGGACTTTTTTTGTTTTAATTTTGGCTTGTAATAGTAAACCCGTGTAAGGATAAGCACGGACACACTTAATTCACCGACATTCACCTACGCTGATATGGGCTTATTTGATTTTTTTTCAAAGGAGAAAAAAGAAACATTGGATAAAGGTCTGGAAAAGACCAACGACAGCTTCTTCGGTAAGCTTTCCCGCGCGATTGTGGGCAAAACTACCATTGATGAAGAGGTACTCGATGAACTGGAAGATATTCTGGTAAGCTCCGATGTAGGTGTAGAAACGACGGTGAAAGTGATCAAGCGAATTGAAGAACGTGTAGCGCGTGACAAATATGCAACCACTGCAGAACTCGATGTCATACTCCGTGAAGAAATAGCAGCTTTGCTTACTGAAAATAAATCAGTGGACTTCACCGACAGTTTTGAAACGGCACACCTTCCCAAGCCTTACGTCATCATGGTGGTTGGCGTTAATGGTGTAGGCAAAACTACAACCATCGGTAAACTGGCACACCAGTTTCAGTCGAGAGGACACAAAGTGGTACTTGGCGCAGCAGATACTTTCCGCGCGGCGGCGGTAGAACAATTGAAACTATGGGGTAAAAGAGTAGACGTTCCTGTTATAGACCACGGCATGAATACGGATCCTTCGTCAGTAGCATACGATGCGCTCAAGAAGGGAATGGAGATCGGGGCGGATGTGATCATTATTGACACTGCCGGACGGCTGCATACCAAGGTTAACCTGATGAACGAGCTGTCGAAGATTAAGCGGGTAATGCAAAAGATAATTCCGGATTCACCTCATGAAGTACTGTTGGTATTGGATGGAAGTACCGGGCAGAATGCCGTGATACAAGCCCGTGAATTTACCAAAGTAACCGAGATCACTGCTTTGGCCGTAACCAAACTGGATGGGACTGCTAAAGGTGGTGTGGTTGTTGGGATATCTGACGAGTTTAAAATACCGGTAAAATACATTGGCGTTGGTGAAGCTATGGACGATCTGCAGGTATTTGACAAAAGCGAATTCGTTGACTCACTTTTTAAGAAAATAGGGTAAATGTTGGCATAAGTAAACCTGAGTTTACTTTATTTTCACTGCATCATTACGTATATTACCTATCCACGCAACCAGGATAGTGTTATGGACGTGTTTTTGATCTTCCTTTTTATTTTCGGAACCGCATCCTACCTTTTCTGGAGGATGTTCAGGTATATGCAAAATACCCATGGCAAGTACGCACCTGATAAAGTACAGAGGACTTACCATACTACCAAATGGGCGTTTTTTACGCATATCGACGCCACTGCGCCCGTGTTCCTTCTTCCAGTGGCAGGGCTCTTCATTTTCATATTATTCAATATAGAATGGAAGTTGCAGCTTGAAAACGTGCTTTTCATTCTGCTTTTTATTCTCGCCCTTGTTAGTTTCGGCTACGTTTCTCTCTATGTTCTTTTACTTACACCTAACCATTGGAAATTCACCAGAGATATTTTTATCACCTCTTTACCTGAAGAGAAAGCTGTGCATATTGCTATACGGGGTGAGGTATTTGTGATTGAAAACGGAGATATCGTCGACGTGCATCATATTGCTAACCATAAGAGCAAA
>DASYHR010000770.1:0-2062 GCA_035998385.1 Dyadobacter sp.
CTCCAGCACCCAAAAAAGATACATTGGCAAAATCAACTAAGACGACCAAATCTCAAAAAAAGGAAAGTGAAGACAATGGTTTCAGATTGGCAGTATTAGATGTAAAATCTGGCTACAGCGAGATTTTCAACTACGTTAAAGAATACAGCGTGTCAGAAGATGGGAAGTGGCTGGCATTTGCAAGTACAGGAAATGATTCGACTTTAAAAGCCGGAGTTTATATCTGGAACGCGACCAACCATGCTACTAAACTGATTCACGAAGGTTTGAATAAATATAAATTCACCAAACTATCCTTTTCCAAAGCGGACGGTCAGCTTGCTTTTATCGCTGACGCTGACACCAACAGCAAGACGCTGGTTCGCCGGCCGAAATTATACTATTGGAAAGATGGAATTGAAAAGGCCGATCTGATTGCCGATGAAACAAACCAACCAGGTTCAAAAGGTTGGCTGGTGAGTGCAAATTATACACCTGAGTTTTCCAATGATGGAAAAAAACTTTTCTTCGGCACCAATCCGGTTCCGGTGGTAGCTGACACGACGCTGCTACCGGATGAGATTGTCAACGTGGAAGTGTGGCATTGGAAGGATACCAATCTGCAAACCAGACAAAAGGTTACTGCAGACCAGGATAAAAAGAAATCGTATCTGGCCTTGTATGAACCAGCATCGAAAAAACTCGTGCAATTGGGCGATCAACAGCTTACCCGTACTGAGCTGGTTAACCAGGGTGATGCAGATTTCGTATTAGGAACCTCTGATCTGAAATATTCGCACGAGCACTGGGACTGGAACCCGAAGATGGATGTGTACCTGATTGATACGAAGGATGGTTCTAAAAAACTGATAAAAGAAAAACTGGAAGGTAATGTGAGGATTTCTCCTCTTGGCAAATATGCCTACTGGTTCTCTAATCCCGACACGGCATGGTTTGCCTACGACATTGCAAAAGGGCAAACTATTCGGTTGACCCAAAATAAAAATGTACGATTTGCAGATGAGCAGGACGACCATCCTGATTTCCCGAACCCTTATGGTTTAGCAGGCTGGACTGCTAATGATGAACAGGTGGTTATATACGACAGGTACGATGTCTGGAGCATTACGCCTGGGTCTCAACCTATACTTAAAAAGCTTACCTCAGGAAGAGAACAAAAGAAACAATACAGATATATCGGAGTTGATCGTGAAGATAGGAATATCGATCTGAGCAAGCCGCTGTTACTTTCTACTTTTGATGAAACAAACAAAAAGGAAGGTTACGCCCGTATCAATGCGGCTTCAGGAGAAATTGTCAAATTATACGAGGGTGATTTCAAAACCGGAAACGGTGTGTTGATGCCCAAAACAGCCGACCGTTATCTATTCACGAAGGAAAGCTTCAAAGATTATCCGGATTGGTATCTGTCGGATGTCAATTTCAAATCAGTGAAGAAAATTACGGATACAAATCCACAACAGAAGGACTACAGTTGGGGAAGCGTAGAATTGGTAAACTGGATGGCAGGAGATGGCACACCGCTTCAAGGTCTGCTTTATAAACCTGAGAACTTTGATCCGAAAAAGAAATACCCGATGATGGTGTATTACTACGAAAAGAATACGGACAATTTGAATACGCATTTTGCTCCGAAACCAATTCGTTCTTACATCAACTTCAGCTATTTTGCCAGCAATGGTTATGTTGTGTTTGTGCCGGATATCGTGTATCAAATCGGTTATCCCGGACAAAGCGCTTACAACTGTCTTATTCCGGGTGTCTTGAGTCAGATTGACAAAGGATTTGTAGACAAAGACAGGATCGGAATCAGTGGTCACAGTTGGGGAGGGTACCAAACGGCGTACCTGGTAGGACAAACCAACCTTTTCAAAGCTGCGGAAGCGGGTGCTCCGGTATCTAACATGACAAGTGCCTACGGCGGTATTCGCTGGGACACAGGGCTTACCAGACAAGCGCAATACGAAAAAACGCAAAGCAGAATCGGCGGCACATTGTGGGAGAAGCCAATGTTGTATATCGAAAATTCACCTTTATTCTATGCGCCAAAAGTAAATACGCC
>DASYHR010000776.1:0-5134 GCA_035998385.1 Dyadobacter sp.
ATGCATGCTACTTTTGTAAGCGATAAATCAAATAATATCTGGAAAAAATGATGGATGTAGTTTGATGCACGAATTTACAACTGAGGAGGACAGGAAGATTCAAAAGGAACGATAACAGTATTTTTCGATATGCATCAAACAAGTTGATCATGTCAAAATTTAGTATTGTCAAATTGACACTAATTTTTTCACGCAATCTATCGAATAACAAATCAAATCATTTATACATATGAAAAACTCCTTCCCATTTAAACCCAGCTTTGAAGCTATGTAGTGAACTGTACCATTCAAAAATGCAAGCCGGATTACCATGCCGGTTCACAAGTAAAATTTAACCAAAACATCAAATCATACATCAATTATGCATGACTGTTTATTAAACCGAAAAACGCTTGCGAAAATCATGGGGCTCTCGGGGCTTCCGATTTTGCTGCTCGGTACAGCACAGGCGAATGTGATTGCTGCCAGTTCCAGTCTTGGCAGAAACAACACCCGGCACATTTCAGTACCGGTGGCGGACACAGAGATTACCGGTAAAGTTACCGATGAAGATGGACAGGGGCTGCCAGGCGCGAGTATTCTGGTGAAATCTACAACTACCGGTACAATTACAGATGCGGACGGGAGCTTCAAGCTACGCGTCACAGAGGGATCCAATCCAATCCTGGTCGTATCATTGGTTGGTTATATGTCTGCCGAAGTTCCGGTAGGCGCGCAAGGGAATATCAATGTCGTTTTGAAGTCAGACAGTAAGGTGCTTAACGAAGTTGTCGTTGTAGGTTACGGAACGCAACGTCAGGAAGCAGTTACAGGTTCCGTGGTTTCCATAACGGGGGATATCATGCGTGAGGTTCCGTCTGCGAACTTGTCTCAGGCTTTGCAGGGACGAGTTGTGGGTGTCGATATCTCACAAACCTCTACCAAGCCAGGTTCTGCGATGCAAATATTGATCAGAGGACAGCGCTCTTTGCGGGCAGACAACAATCCATTGATCGTTTTGGACGGTATACCTTTTGCGGGTTCACTTACGGACATCAATCCAAACAACATTAAAAGTCTGGATATCCTCAAAGATGCATCTGCTACAGCTATCTATGGCTCTCGCGGAGCCAACGGTGTTATCCTGATCACGACGAATACGGGGAAAAGAGGTCAGAAGGCACTGTTTAGTTACAATGGGTTTCATGGTGTGACATCGGTATTTGCTAAATATCCTATGATGAACGGCCCTGAGTTTGCAGCGTTGCGTGCAGCGAGTTTGCAGAAATTCCAGAACACGATCGACGAATCCAACGACGTCAATACCGATTGGCAGGACATGATTTACCGCAATGGTATGATGACAAGCCATGATTTGAGCGTATCAGCAGGTACTGAAAAAGGCAGCTATTCATTCGGCCTGGGATATTACAAGGAAAATGCGGTTGTGCCCTTGCAAAACTTTACGCGTTATACCCTGCAAGGCTCAATTGATCAGGATATCAATAAGTACATTAAGCTCGGATTATCGACAAACTCTAATTTTACCATTAACAACGGGAATAACATTCCTGCAGTAGGTATGGCTTTGGGAAGAACACCGATCACGAACCCTTACAATGCCGATGGGAGTATGAAAACCCTCGTTCAGGAGCAGACATCCGGCCCTCAATGGGTTCCTTCCATGGAGCGGTTCAACAGCCTTGGTGACAGTTACATTGACCAATCCAAAGCCTATGGTTCCTATAACACATTGTTTGGAGAGGTAAAAATTCCTGGTGTAACAGGCTTGAAATACCGCGCTAACCTGGGTCTTAATTTCAGACATACAACAGGAGGGAACTACAGAGGGCAAGGTGTGTTCGCTGGTAACCCACTCAATGTTTCGGAGGCAGGTATCAACAATTCCCTGACGACAAACTGGGCGATTGAAAATATCGTGAGCTATGATAAGACGTATGGTAAACATATTATCAATGCGGTAGGTCTCTATTCTGCGCAGCAAAATACTTCTAATAATTCTTCTGTAGGCGCCCGGGATATCCCTTCTGATGCGTTTCAGTTCTACAATCTGGGTCGTGCTGATGGTATCATCACAGTCAATCCTGCCAATCAGGGTTACAACCAGTGGGGACTTTTGTCTTACATGGGTCGTGTGATGTATTCTTATGACGACCGCTACATGTTGAGTGTTACCTATCGCGCCGATGGATCTTCCCGTCTCGCTTCAGGGCACCAATGGAATGCTTATCCTGCTTTATCGGCCGGTTGGAATATATCAAAAGAGAATTTCATGGCAGGCGTATCTCAAATCAATCTGTTGAAATTGAGAGCAGGTTATGGACAGACTTCTAACCAGGCTGTGAACCCGTATGAAACTTTAGGATTGCTTTCTACGAGACCCTACAACTTTGGTGATGATGTTTACTCGACGGGATTTTATGTTTCCAATGCGCCTAATCCGCGTCTGGGATGGGAATTCTCCAATACCGTCAATTTTGGTCTGGACTTTAAAATGTTTAATAACCGCCTGTCTGGTACTGTTGAGTACTATTCTCAGCAAACTAAAAATGTACTGTTGGGAGTAGGCTTACCAGCAACTTCGGGCGTAGGTAGCTACACCGCTAATATCGGCCAAACAGAGAACAAGGGTGTGGAACTCAACCTGAATGGGACGATTCTTGAAAATGTGAACGGTTGGACCTGGGATGTAGGTTTCAATATCTATGCAAACCGCAATAAACTGGTATCACTCTCATCAGGTCAGCAACGCGATGAAGGTAACTGGTGGTTCGTAGGTCATCCGATCAACTCAATATTCGACTACGAAAAAGTGGGACTTTGGCAGGAAGATGATCTGCATAGAAATATCCTGGAGCCAGGTGGTAACGCGGGTATGATTAAGGTCAAATATACAGGCGAATACAATAGCGACGGTGTTCCAACCAGAGCGATCAACGGCACCGACAGACAGATTATCAGCATGCAGCCTGATTTTCAGGGCGGTTTCAATACGCATGTGTCCTACAAAGGATTTGATTTGGGTATAGTTGGTGCATTTAAAAAAGGTGGATTATTGAACAGCACGCTTTACGGATCGTCAGGCTATTTGAATAACCTGAATGCAAGAGCGGGAAACAACGTAAAAGTGGATTACTGGACTCCTGAAAATACCTCAGCAAAATATCCTGCACCAGGCGGCATAGGAGGGGACAATCCGAAGTATGGTGGTACACTGGGTTACTTCGATGCGTCGTATCTAAAAGTCAGGACAATGACACTGGGTTACAATGTTGATTCCAAACAACTGGAAAAAGTAGGTATAAGCAGACTGCGTGTTTACGTAACAGCTCAGAATCCATTTGTGATGTTCTCTCCATACAACCGGGAATCGGGTATGGATCCTGAGACAAATTCTTATGGAAATGAGAATGCTGCAGTTCCGTTATCAGGTGCACTAAGACGTATACTTACTATCGGTACCAATACGCCATCGACAAGAAACTATCTTGTTGGAATCAATTTGACATTTTAAATAGCATTAATATGAAAAGGATACAATCTTTAAGCCTCCGGGGGCTGATGCTCCTGGTGCTTTTCTCGATAGGATGTACAGATATTCTTGAAGAAAATCCGCGGGCGATTTATACCCCCGAATATTTCAAAACAGAAAAAGGGGTTTATGGTGGTCTTACGGGTATGTACGCTCACATGAGATGGATTTTTGGTAATGCCTACTATTACAACTCATGTATGACCGGAACTGATGAAGCGACATGGGGTGCAAGTGGCGGTGGCAGCCAGTTTCAGATTCATGACCTTACGGGCGGTGGGTTAATCATGCCCAACAACAGCGATGCAAGTAACGTCTGGTTTAATGCCTTCCCTAATATCAACACCGCAAATGGTGTGATTGAGAATGCAACCACGGTTGGGATTTCAGAAGCGCTGATTGCAGAGGCACGTTTCTTCCGCGCATTTGATTATTTCCTGTTGGTGCAGGCGTTTGGAGGAGTTCCGTTGGATCTGGGTTCGGGTGAACTGAAATTCAATATATCGACACTGAGAACATCTGTTCGTAATACAGTGCCGGAAGTATATACAAAGGCGATTTTCCCTGATTTGGTGAAAGCCGTAAACGATCTTCCTGCAACGGGACGTGTGAAGGGCGGAGTAACCAAAACTGTGGCACGTTTGTATCTGGCGAAAGCCTATCTGACCTATGGCTGGTGGTTGGAAAATCCTAAAAACATCCCGACTTATCCTGCAACACCACGCACCGATCCTGATGGACATAATGCACAGTGGTATTTCCAGAAAGCCTATGATATTGCATCGGAGGGAATCGCGGATCCGGGACCGTTCAAACTTCAGGATACTTATTATGATGTGAACTGGGGACCTAATGACAGAAACAGTGAGATGTTGTTATACGCTGATCATACCGAAACAAGTGAGCTATTCAACGGAGCAAGTCTTACTTATGCCGGCGGCGGAGATGCAGAAAACTTTGCTGTATGGATGTTGACCTGGAACTATACAAGTATCACAAGTTCAAAAACCAACTGGAGTGCACCGCAAACAGTTAACTCTGTTCAACGTGAAGCTGATCAGTCTCTGGGACGTCCCTGGGTACGTATGGCACCTCCTCACGAGGTTTTCAAGAATACCTTTGCAGATAAAACCAATGATTCACGTTACGACGGAACATTCACGACGGCTTACCGCGGCAACTGGCCAAAGGCTGGTGTAACAAACGAATTCTTGTACAACGCCAATAACCTCCAGGTACGCCCGGGCGGGGCAATTCTTACATTCCTGAATGAAGATCCGGCAGAAACGATCGATTACTCGAATTCAGTATACAAAAGTAGCATGGGTCTTGGTGTATTGCCAGGAAGAGCTGATTATGTGGTTGGACCGAGTGGAATCAGCAGATTGGTATATCCGGGGCTTTGGAAATTGGGAACTTACAGAACAGATAATGGTACTGGTCTGGGTCAGCCAAATGCGGCTAATACCCGTCCGTTCAATATCGCTAAGTTTTCAGAACTCTATTTCATCGCTGCTGAAGCGGCTGTAAAAGGTGCTTCGACACAATCGGGCATGACGGCCAGAGAGTTGATCAATGTGATTCGTGCAAGAGCGGGTAAAT
>DASYHR010000794.1:0-2713 GCA_035998385.1 Dyadobacter sp.
AGAAGCCAACTGGGCTGCAAAATGATGCACCCGAAAATAGGCACCATCCAAACCAATTTCCTCTGCAGCCACAGCCAGGTCGATAGATTGAAGCAATGTGTCGCTTGCCGTCTGAGCTCTGTAAGCAGGGTGGTTAGACCAATGCCCGAATGATAAAAATCCTATTTTCTTCATTGAAGTGTAATTCAGGTTTTTATTTATCCAAAATCAATTTATGTTAAAAAGGTTATTTCTTCTTAAAAGTTCCTGCCGCCGGAATCAATATCCTGCAAAACAAAACCGCCTTCCCCCGGAATAAAGAGAAGGCGGTGAATGGTATAAAACCGGAGCTCGTGTCGTTCGTATCACACCATACGCCGGTTTTAAATCTCAAGTTATTTTTATTTCAATCTCTCGATAGCACCTACAAAACTGGCTTCTACCACCGCGCCTTTTACTGCAGTTGCAGTGGCGATATCAATCTGATAAATATTGCAGACCCCGTTTACTGTAGCAGCTGCATACGCTTTGCCATCGTCATACATGGCTGCAAAACTACGACCGCCGTTACCAGTAAAAGTAGGGGAGTTGGTCACTGCAGTGATGGTTTTTGCGCTTAAATCTACAATGGCAAATTTCAGATTTTCATCTGACCATTGTCCGTTTTGAGCTCCCGTAGCGATCTCTGCAAATAATTTGTTGTTGCCAATATACATGGCATGAACAATCCGTCCTCCGTTTGGCGCTTTGGCGGTGTTGAAGAGGTAAGTCTGGTCAAACACGGTAGTGCCGTTTGTGATTTTCAGAATACCTGCGTCTTTTGTTGATTTAGAAAAACCATAGCCCGTGTGCGACACTGTATAGATATCTCCGGATTCGGTACGGAAAATTCCTGAACGTGTGTTGAAGGCACCGGCAGGACCTGTTCGCGCATCCTTAATGACTTTCTGCAAAGCAAAAGCCGGATAGCTGTAAACTGCCACGTAAGCCGTGTCCGTATTTTTAGTAACATAATCGTCGTATTTAATTGGAGCGAACGTCTGAAATGCAAGGTCGCCACGTACAACAATACCGGTATGGATCCACCAGTCCGTAGCACTTGGATACACACTGTTCATCGGAACCGTGACTGTCTTCGAAATCGCATTTGCTGCTGCGTCCACTGTTACAAATGTAGCGTTCGTGCCTACTGACGGGGCAGTTGCCGTTGCCACACCTAATAAGGTTTTACCTGTGCCGTCCAAATCTTTGCAATCAACGATTCCGTCCGGAAATGTAAGGCCGGTTTTCGTAGCCAGTTTTCCGCTTGCATCCAGCGAAAGTGTATTCACATCTGTGATTCCGAGGCCGCCAACGCTGTAGAAGTTGCTACCAACTTTGGTGTAGTCGCGGTAACCATTTTGAAGAATACCATCTTTAGTCAACGAAAGTGTGCCGGTCATCAGGTCACTGGTTTGCAACACGTAGTTGGTCGTGGCAGTAGTAGTGCTCACGCCTAGTCCCAGCGCGTAAACCTTTCCGGTTTCCTCAATCGGATCAGTGGTGCCATCGTCATCTTTGCTACATGAAAAAGAGGCCATCGCAAGGGCGGCCATAAGACTGGCTTTACAGAAGCCTTTTGTTAAATTGCTGGTTGTCATAGGTATTATTTGGGATTATTTATTAAAGAAATAGCGCGCCCTAAGGAAGAATGAACGTCCCGGCTTTTGTAAAAGATAGTTATCGAAAAGTCTTGCATCAGTCAGGTTTCTGCATTCAAGGGAAAGGGAGTACTTGCCTTCCCGTATTCCATAATCGAGAGCAAGGTCATGCGCCAGTTGGCGTGGAATGACATCATTATTATTCAGTCCGATCTGGTTGGGTGTCAGATAATATTTTTCTACGTAATTCAAACTATAATTGATATTGAGCGAATTACCCGCACCACCGAACCGTTGTATACGATAACCGACGTTCGCATTTCCGAACAGGTAAGGAATGTTGGGCAGGCGATATCCATAGTTTAGGTTTTTCGATACGGAAGTCCCGCTCAGATTCGTACTCGTCAGAAACTCAGTCTGGTCAATTACCTCCTGATAGGTAGCATTGAAAGATATAAGCAATTTATTCTTCCAGCTATACCGGACCTCGGCTTCACCACCCATTGTCCTCACATCACCAATATTGATAAACTGCCTGTCTATCGGCTGGGCTTGCTGCTGATCCTGGCGTATGTAATCCCTTGCATTCCGAAGTATAAAGCTTCCTTCAACATCTATACGGTTGCCTTTTGAGAGATTGAGCCTGTAAATTGCTCCTATGTTGACATTGTTGCTGCTTTCCGGTTTTAATGCCGAATTTCTTCTCACATAAAGTCCGTCACCCAGCAACTCCGTGGGCTCAGGCAGACGATACGTATGTTCGTAAGAAACCTTAGCTTGTAATGCAGGAAGAACAAAATATGATGCGGCGGAGCCATAACCAACATTACTGCGGCTAAGTGTGGTGGCCTGGTAATCAGGAATGGTATTTTTTGAAACATTTTCAAATGATCCGGCCTGCAACATGTACAGTTTTGTAAAGGCCGTTCCGGTAAAGTTTCCATAATTTGCCTGCCAGCCTAGTCCCATGCTTTGTTTTCGTAAACGCTGCGGAAGCTTAAAGATGATGTTGTCAGGATTTTCTACATCGCCTGATTTCCTTTTAAAATCGGTTAAAACGTAATTGAATGACAACCCATGATGGTCATTCAATT
>DASYHR010000858.1:0-3197 GCA_035998385.1 Dyadobacter sp.
GTCATGCCTATACCGATCACAAAAGGGATATTCATGGTGTTGATGACCAGTGCTGCTGCAGCCAGTTGTTTATAGCTGATGGCACCCACCATGGCACTATCAATCAAATGGAGCGCCATTTGCGCCAATTCTCCGATGATGATAGGAAGTGCAAGACGGATCGTTTGTGATGCTTCGTTTTTCATAGTTTGTGTGAATCAGAAATCAAAAAGTCTGCAAAGGTACGGAAGTTTGATTCAAGCAGAGGCTGATGCCGGAAAGATATTGATGTGTTAACAATGGTGCCTTGTGCAGGAATGTATAGGATATCCTCGTCTGACTATAAACTTTATAGAGTAAAATAAAAGAATATCGGGTTTTTATAGAAAGCATTTAACACAGTATACTGGCCCCTGCGCGGTCGTTTCAAATGAAATTAATCTTTACCAGTTCAGTTAATACATCCGCGCAATCAGTTGCAGGACGTCACTCTTTCTTATTTATCCTGTCATTCCTGGCGTCTTTCACCGTCTCATTTACTACGTTTGCGCAGAGCGAAAAAGCCAGGGTTACCGGAAAAATCTCCGATGCCGGCAATGGCGCCGCGCTAAGCTATGCGAGCGTTCGTCTATTCAAATCCGTTGACAGCACTTTTGTGGCAGGTGCTATTACAGATGAAACAGGAGGTTTTGTAATTGAAATAGCTGCCGGTAACTATTACGCGTTATCGGAATTCATCGGCTACAAGTCATATTTTACCTCCGGCATACGTCTTGACCAGGGTAAGAAAATCTTGAATCTTGCCGATATCAAGTTGACAGCCTCTGCCAGAAACCTGGATGAAGTAACGGTGCAGGCCGAAAAGAGCAGTATGGAATTGTCATTGGACAAAAAGATTTTCAATGTTGGAAAGGATCTGGCCAATTCAGGGGGAACAGCAGTTGATATTCTCACCAACGTGCCATCTGTTGCCGTGGATGTGGAAGGAAATGTGAGTTTGCGGGGATCAGGCAACGTACGGATTCTGATTGACGGAAAGCCATCCGGGTTAGTAAGCATCAAAGGAGGAGCGGGGCTTCAACAGTTGCAGGGAAGTATTATCGAGCGTGTAGAAATTATCACAAATCCTTCTGCCCGTTACGAAGCTGAAGGAATGGGAGGAATCATCAATATAGTGCTCAAAAAGGAGCGGAAGGAAGGTTTCAATGGTTCATTCGATATCATTACAGGTCATCCGACGAATTACGGAGTAGCTGCCAACGTGAACTACCGGAAAAACAAACTCAACTTTTTTATCAATTACACTCTGGCTTTCCGTAACACGCCGGGTCGTAATGATGTGTACCAGGAAACCTACAGGAATGACTCCACGATCATCATGCAGCGGGATATGAACAGCAAGCTGAAAGGGATGAACAATAGTGCGAGGGGAGGAATCGACTATTATTTCAATTCCAAAAACATACTTACAGGGGCATATACCTGGCGTACGAGTAAGGGGAAGCGTTTTTCATCTCTGACTTATCGTGATTATCTGTTTTCTACAAATAACCCGACGGGAATTACTACCCGGACGCAGGACGAAACGGAAACGGAGCCGAATTCGGAGTATTCGATTACATATAGAAAAACGTTTGACAGGAAAGGGAGGGAATTTACTGCCGACGTGCGCTATCTGGACAATTGGGAGAATTCAGATCAGTATTACAACGAACACATTTTTAAACCCAACGGTGAGCCAAGTGGTCTTCCGTCAATCCTGCAAAGAGCGTTGAATTTTGAGACTGAAAAACAATTACTTTTTCAGGTTGATTATGTACATCCTTTTGGCAAAGATGGAAAGATTGAAACAGGATTGCGCAGCAGCTCGCGTGATATGACAAATGACTATTCCGTGACACAAAGAAACGAGTCGGGCAGCTGGGAAGAACTACCGGGGCTGACGAACGACTTCTTATATGAAGAGAACATACATGCTGCTTATGCAATCATCGGCAATAAACTTGGAAAGTTTTCTTACCAGGCTGGTCTTCGTGGTGAATGGACGGGCGTAACCACCGAGCTTCGAACGACGCGTGAAATTAATGACAGAAACTATGCGAATCTGTTTCCAAGTGCACACATTACCTACGATCTGGCAAGACAGAATGCCCTGCAGCTTAGTTTTAGCAGAAGGGTACGACGTCCTCAATACAATGACCTGACACCATTTGCGACATTCAGCGACAACAGGAATTACTGGAGCGGGAATCCGGATTTGAATCCTGAGTTTACAAATGTATTCGAGGCGGGGCACATCAAGTATCTGGAGAAGGGTTCTGTTACGTCTTCGGTTTATTATCGGCATACCAATGGCAAGATCACCAGTATCCGGCGTGTACAGGATAACGGCAACTCTTATACCCGTCCTGAAAACCTGGGTACGGAGGATTCTTATGGTGCAGAATTCACAGGCTCAATGGTGCCATATAAATGGTGGAAACTGGATGGAAGCGTAAACTTTTTCCGCGCCATCACTGATGGTACTGATGTAGACCAAACGTTTCAAAGTGATACCTACAGCTGGTTTGTAAGGATGATGTCAAGATTTACACTTTGGCAATCGGCTGATGTTCAGTTGCGTGGGAACTATGAAGCACCGCAACAGACACCTCAGGGGAGGAGAAAAGCATTGGCGACGATGGATTTGGCAGCTACGAAGGATATTCTTAAAGGAAATGGAACTCTTACGCTCAGTGTGATTGATTTGTTCAATTCAAGAAAATTCAGATCGATTACAGAAGGTCCCAATTTTTACGCACGTACAAATTCGCAGGGTAGGCTTCGCCAGATTAACTTAACATTAAATTATCGCCTGCACCAGGCCAAAAAGAAACCCAAAGAAGGACTTGATAGTGAATTTTGATATTGTATATATCTGACTGATAGTTTGTTGGGTTCGTCAGGTCTGGGTTATTTGTACGTTCAGAGATTTTAAATGATTTAACCGCTGAGCCAAGAACGTCGAAAACCTTGTTTGCTGAATTTAAATTCGCTAAGTTTATATAGAATTTATTTTATTTCTGCACTGTTCTTCTACGTATTATCTGCTATTAATCAGATTTTGTATCCATCCATTTACCGAATATCGGGCATTTGCGGTTCCGAAAATGGATGTTTTTATATCAGTGGTACATTTCCCGGTTTCAACACGATTTAATACAACCTGTGCTTACCTG
>DASYHR010000862.1:0-5769 GCA_035998385.1 Dyadobacter sp.
AAGCAGCAGCGATGCGATTAATGCACTTAGGTTTCAGCGTATACGTGGTTGGAGAAATCGTATCTCCGGCTATTCAAAAAGGTGATCTGCTTATTGCAGGTTCAGGATCGGGTACCACTTCCAGTATAGTAAGTGCTGCGCAGAAAGCTGTAAAAGCAGGTGCAAGAGTCCTGGCTTTTTCAACCACGGATCATTCCCCGCTGGCCGAACTATCTGATCAGATCGCCATCATTCCTGCGGCGCAAAAACAAGATCACAGCTCTGCGCTTTCGCAGCAATATGCAGGCAGTTTATTCGAACAAGCTGTGTTACTGCTGACGGATGCCATTATTCAATCTCTCTGGCAAAACGACGGAACGCCGGCAGAAGAACTCTGGAAAAGGCACGCGAATCTGGAATAGGGCTGTCGGCTATCAGCAGTCAGCTATCGGCTTGTAATCGTATGATTTACGCTACAATCTTAAATACACTACTGCATCGAGCTTTATTTTCTACTAATCAAATACTTACAATTCAATTCATAACGCCGTTAGCTCATAGCTATCCGCTACAAGCTGACAGCTCATTAAACAAATCATATAATTATGACAAAATTACAAGTAGCAATCGACCTGTTGAAAACAGAAGATGCAATAGCATTGGCAACCAAAGTTGCACCTTACATCGACATCATTGAACTGGGAACTCCACTTATCAAAAGTGAAGGTCTGGCGGTGATCACAGCAATGAAAAAGGCTTTCCCGGACAAAATCGTTTTCGCTGATTTCAAAACTGCTGATGCAGGTGAATTGGAAGCTGAAATGGCATTCTCAGCAGGAGCTGACCTGATCACCATCCTTGGTGCAACTGGCGACGCAACTATCGCTGGTGCTGTAAAGGCGGCAAAAGCACATGGAAAAGGTGTGGTAGTAGATACAATCGGTGTAGCTGACCGTGTAAAACGTGCACAGGAAGTGATCGCTTTGGGGGTTGAGTTTGTTGAACTTCATGCAGGACTTGACGAGCAGGCACAACCAGGTTATTCTATCCAGGTTTTGATCGACGAGGCAGCTCGCGCTGGTGTTCCGGTTTCTATTGCCGGCGGTGTGAAGCTAAGCAACATTGCAGCCGTAAAGGCTTCGGGCGCGAAAGTAGCAGTAGCTGGTGCAGCTATCTACGGAGCTGCTGACCCTGCAGCTGCTGCAAAGGAGCTTCGTGATGCTCTGAATGCATAATCATATATATACTTCCCGGACTGTTAAGGTCCGGGAAGTATACTTTTCCCCTTTCTGACAATCTAAATGGTTGCTATAAAGGGCGACTTTTGAACATAAGTCAAATCGTCCAGCTGCTCAACCAAAAACGCTGCAATATCGGCGGCCCCAATATGTTGTCCGGGAGAATCTTCCAGACTTACACCTATCTCACTTCTCTCGTCAGTAAATGCGATCAACGGTACGCGAACCAGCGTCCAACTGACATGACTTGCCTGTAAGATCTCGTAAGCCTTTTGCTTATCCTGATGTATTTCACCATAATTAGCCTTCATCCATTCCGTTGCAGCTACGGTTTCAGGTCCTTTACGATCAAAAGGCGTATCCAGGTTGAGACCGGCGACAAGAATATAACGTTTTTGAATTCCTCCGTCAGCAACATTCGAGATAGCTTGCAAAATATTCAAAGTCCCCTGACTTCCAACCATAGGTTCATCTTTGCGCTGTCCCACCGTACTGACTACGGCATCGCACCCGTCAATTAACTCCGACACTTTTTCGTAATCCAGCACATCTCCGTGAATTACCTCTATAGCAGGATTATGTAAAGGAATAGTTTGAGCTAAAATTTCCGGATTCCGAAGGAGAAGTTTGATTTGATATCCGCGATCGAGTAATTGATTTACCAGGTATTTTCCTGTTCTCCCACCGCCACCAAGGACAGCTATTTTTTTGAAAGTCTTCATTTTCTGATTTGTAAAATTTGAAATACACAATGAATCACCAGTTTTCGCAAAAGAGAAAACCGGCTGCTACAGCAACCTACAGGCTGTAACGATGCGTGTTATATTCTACAAGTCAATTTGAATGCGTTAAAGATAGGAGTTTCAAGATCAAATTTCAACCTACGATCATTTCCTTACCTTTACAGGAAAATAAATTTATACCCAAAGCAATTGATAATGGAAGTAAAGGATAGTAACGGGACTACTCTTGCAGAAGGAGATTCGGTAAAATTGATCAAAGACCTGAAAGTTAAAGGCAGCTCACTCACGTTGAAACGAGGAACTGTAGTAAAAAATATCCGCCTCACCGACGACGAAGAGGAAATTGAAGGCAAAGTAGAAAAGAGCGTAATCGTACTGAAAACGATGTTTCTTCAAAAAATGTAAGTCGCTTCGATTTACTTATAAAAACAAAAAAAGTCAACTTTTTGGGATTCAATTCCAGAAAAGTTGACACTTTTTGGGATTGTAATCCAGAAAAGTTGTATTTGTTTAGGAGTTAAGAGTCCTAAATGTGAATTCACTCCGTTCAGTCCACAAAAATGTGTACAGACCGGCAGTCGGCATCAATCCTTTACCGCACAGCATTGACATACCAATTCTTCACTCTTAATTCTTAATTCCCTCCCTTACTTCCCCAAATTGATATTCATCGTAGTACCAATTCTGAAGGCAGTATGTTTGTACCTGAATCCTTCAAAACTGTTTGCCACTTCTAATCGCAATGGAAAACGAAGGCCGATATCCAGCGCATAGCCCAGCTCTCCGTAATGGTCCGAATAGGGCGTTGCCAGGTAATTGACAAAGAAGTTTTCTTTGACTCCCATCACCCTGAACCAGGTAATTTGTGTCAGCAGGAACTGTCTCAGTTCTGCAAGTGCATGAGCCTCAATATACCTTTCGGCCGTACTGAACCGATAGTAATCTAACATACGGAAAGTGCTCACAGGATCCCCGTACTGGAAAAAAAACCTGTTGCCTGCAAAATGCTGGTAATCGGGAAATTCAGCATCCTCATAATGCAGAAATGCTCCGGCAGCAACTTTATAACTCAGCTTGCTACGCACTCCGGTTTGAATGCCCTGGGTAATGCCTATTTGTAAAAAATCATAATCCACCTCGCTGCCCAAAACGCCTACACCTTTTCTGTAACTTGCAGATAACTTAGGAGAATCGTCGTCGTAATAACTCGTTTTACCTTTCACTATCTTGTACTTTTGCCAGGGCTTGTACGATGCATGTACACCTAATGTCAGCGCGTTGTGTTTGCTCATACCGTACGAATTTGTCCCAGATCCATCGATCCGCAATTCCTCATTAAAAGGAATATTCGACGTAAAAGTCCTTCTTCCCCAATTGATCAAACTATAAGGATCTGTATTGCTGACATTCCTTAACGGCGAACGACCTGCATACTCAACATTGGCCCGCAACTCAAAATGGTCATTTTCGCGGGTAGTTTTGAAATCGATTCTGGCGAAATTCTTTTGATACAGTTTGATGAAATTTTGTTCCAGAAACAAGGTTGTGAAACTGTTCAACAACGGATGTAAAGGATTTTCTGAATTGAACTGAGAAACAGTCTGCCCTCCGGACACACTTAATTCCGACCGTTTCCACGCGTAATCCACACCACCCGTTCCCATCAATTTTTGTCTTGCGAATGAATACCTTGTCAAGCCAGTGATCGTAAGCGCACTTTTGGTTCTGTTTGATGTATGTTTAATACCACTTGAAGAGATGCTGATTTCCTCAGAGTCTCTCACCTGTTGCCCGCGGTCCATATACCTCAGCTTAAACCCGGTTCCGTTCACAACTATACCTTCCACCGTATTCACCGACAAGCCTTTAACAGGACCGATGTATTCAAGATTCCACGGACTTTTCTTGCCAAACTCAAAACGATGCCCCATTAAAACATCGCCCAACAAACCGGAATTTTTATTCTTTTTTACGTTGTTTGACTTTGTCTTGATACTGTCCCGCTGCTCCTCTGTGCCCTGTTTGATGACAATAATACTGTCAAGCCGGGTATAACTTTTCACTTCAGCGACTGTGAGCGGAACTGTCCTGATCGAATCCCAAAAGGCCATACTGCGTTTAGCCGCCATCGAATCCACAACGGTAGAATCGTTTCTGGTAAAGTTCAAATCTACATCCTCCCCTTTTTCTTCCTTTTCTTTCAGCTCCTTTTTCTCATATTCCTTCAGCATCTTACGCAGGTTTCTGGCAGAAAACTCCTTCTGTTTGTTTACAACTGCTTCCAGATTCCCGCTTTTGATTTCTCTGTTTGTCAACTTGACCTTTTTACTTTCTTCCTTGTCCTTCTTTGGATCAAGCACTACAATATCAGGCTGAAAAGCAGGATTTACTTTCAACTTTGAGAACGTCTGAGAAATTACCAGATCGCCTTTTCCTTTCAAACCATAAATACCACCCTTTATGTGAAACTGCTGATTCACCGGCATCCACACATTTTGGACAGGACTATATACCTGTTTGATACCAATATTAAAGCCGGTATTAACTGTTTCGAGATCCAGACTGTAAATACTCCATTCCCCTTCAATAATGTGTATTGTTCCTCTATACACACCTTCTCCATAAGAGCGCGGTATAACTTTGATTTTGTTGACTTCAATGCCATTTTCACGAAAAGCACCCAGATACTCGAACTTGTAATAACCGAAAGCTTTGGGAGAAAGCGGGGAGACTGCCTTCACGACTTCTGGTTGATAGAAGCTCGTCAGGAAATACGCATTGGCGCTCGCGAAGTTCTTATCCTGGCTGTTACGCGCCGCAATTACCTTTTGTTTATAAGAATTAGGTTGATTAAAAGTCACTTCAGAAACGCTCTCATTCAGAATCGGTACTCCTTTTTTGAAGTTTGTTTCTTTCTCCATTTCTTTCAACTCCTTTTTATACATAAACTCCATCGGCAGATCCGTAATCACGAAAGACGACTTGGTATATGCCTTGGCTGTGTAGCTTTCAACCTGAAGAAAATGATAGCGACTTTTGGCGATAGCACGCCGCATAATGGTATAGGCAGGATCCTCATCTTTACTACCAATGCGCACTTCGCCCAGGCTCAGCGCCTGTTCCTCCATGGTTACGTTAAAAGTTTCAAAGCGGTTTTCTATCGTCAGGGATTTCATGCCCGTTTTAAAGCCGAGATACTGAAAAACAATCTCGTAGTAACCCGGTTTCAGATCAAGTTGATATTTACCCTCCTCATTTGATATTGTTCCGATTTCAGTTCCTTTTACGGCAATAGCAGCAAAAGGAAGAGGCCGTCCATCTTTGGTTTTTATCGTTCCCAGTACGCCTGAGGTAATTTTCTGGGCTTGTCCCGAATCAGGAATTACAGCAATCAGAAAGCACAGAATTGAGAAAAGGTAGTGTTTCAACATATAGTAAGATGATTTCCAACTGGCAATATAACAGAATCCCTGCCTTTACCAGATGTAGAAGACAGGGATTTGGTTGCTTTACGACAGATTTTATATTGCGATCAGGAATATGTTAATCTACAGTCTGCTTGTTCTTGCGCGCTTTCGCTTTAATGAGAATGTATTCAATTTTTCCTTTTCTCCCAAAAGCGGAAATTTGAGAGTATTTCTGGTAGTTGTCCCATTGGATCAGCTCCTGATTAGAGATCGTTGGCTTAATATCTTCTTTCAAATCCAACAAGCCAAGGATCACTTTACTGTTAAAGCTGTAATCTGATACACCGCTGAGGGTGATGCGATCTGCAGCTTTATTAATAAAAATGATTTCTACTTTTCCAT
>DASYHR010000863.1:0-3722 GCA_035998385.1 Dyadobacter sp.
TTGCAGCCGAAACCTCACATCCCTCCGCAAAGGTGCTTATGGATGTATACCATTTGCACAAAGGCGGATCAGGAATGGATAGTGTTAGAAACGTGGGCAAACCTTTGGTAGAAATATTCCATATCAACGATTACCCTGCAACGCCAACCGCGGAGAAAATCACGGATGCGGACCGGGTATATGCCGGGGACGGTGTCGCCCCGTTAAAGGATTTATTGTCGGCATTGAAAAATCCTGAAAAGCCAATCATTCTTTCTTTTGAAGTTTTTAATAAAGACTACTATGCGCAGGATCCGCTATTAGTTGCGAAAACTGGTTTGGAAAAAATGAGAAAAGTGGCTGCAGGGGTATAGGTAGATGCTACACAGAATTAGAGGAGCAAAGTTGAAAGACATAGAGAAATACTTTGCTTAGGATTTAGTAATCTCTGTGTCTTTTTTGCTGTTCATTTTCAGTTAGATAGCTTGCTAATAGGCGTGAGCTCAATTTGCCGGAATTCAACTTCGGATCCCTCGGACTGCAAAGCCAGTTGTCCTTTTTGTGCTGTAGCGTTGTAGCCGTAATTTACTAAAACACCATTCAGCCATACCTTTATCGTATTTTTCACACACTCTATGTGCATGGTGTTCCATTCCCCGAGTGGTTTCTCGGTTCCGTCTGTAAGATTCGGGATTCTCCTGAGTTTGTCGCCGTTTACTCCCCAATTAACCTTGGGTCCGCGGCGTTTCTCCATATTCGGCACCACAATATCTTCCTGAATACACCAAAAGTCGCCTGCATTTTCATGCATCATTTGCACTTCAATGGATTTGGGAAACATTTCATAGAGTGCTCTCGGTGTAGACACAAATACGAGTGCTCCGCAATTGCCAGGTTTCCCGGCGAAACGATATTGAAAAGTCCACTTGAAATTCTCGTATTGCGCATCAGTAATCAGGTGTCCGCCTGGTGTTCCCAGACTTACCAACAGCCCGTTCCTGATAATGAAAGGAGTTTGCATTTTCGGATTTTTGTCCATTTCCGGTACATCCGCATGCCAGCCTTTTAAGTCCTTCCCGTTAAAAAGCTGTTTGGTATTGGTTTGAGCGAAAGACTCTGTTTGAAAACAGGCAATGCCCGCGAGGGCGAACATAAGTATTGGTTTGAGCACTTGCTTAAAAGTTAAGAGTTAGTATGCATAAGGAAGAAATCGAAGATTTCTCACGATTAAGTCAGAGGTCAGCCTAAAATTCCCGTTTCGAAGCCGTCGAAGCTCTTTACATTCTTTTCTTCCCAATATTTTTGAATACCGTCCCCGCCTTTTTTTGTCGCCCATTTATTCAATTCTGCCCGTTCTTTTTCATAATCCATAAACGGTACCGACATCCCGCAGGAAGTCTGGACAATATCTATCTGCACGTCAAAAATTTGTCTCGAACCAGGAAATTCAGGAAACAGCCCGATGTACTCTTCCCAATCCAGATCATACGGATGATAGGTTTTTCCATGTCCGTACAATCTCAAAATCATGGGTTTACCTTCAAATGCACAGAACATAATCGTGATCCGGTCATTTTCCAAAAGATGGGTAGCAGTTTCATTTCCACTTCCGGTAACGTTCAGCCACATCACTCTGTTGCCGTCGACAATCCGTAGCGAATCCATTCCTTTTGGTGATAGATTCACCGTGCCGGAGCTCATGGCAGTAGCCACAAAATAGATTTTCTGTTTTCGAATAAATACCTGCAATTCATGTGTGATATGTTCGAATTTCTTTCCCACGATCTCAATTTATAACAATAAAAACAAAGATAATTTTCATTGGATGATTTATGGTGCAATCAGGTTGGAAAAATGAGCCTGCAAACCGGAAGCATCGCTGCCACCGGTTTGCGATCTATAGCTATATTCTTTTCCCCTGAATGCGAAAGGCATTAAGTATGGCAAGCAAAGCAACGCCGACATCGGCGAATACTGCTTCCCATAGAGTCGCGATCCCTCCGGCTCCGAGTATCATCACCAGCACTTTTACGCCCATTGCCAGTCCAATATTCTGATATACAATTCCTTTGGTGATTCTGCCTGCTTTAATAGCCGACACAATTTTCGAGGGCTGATCATTCTGAATCACGATGTCCGCAGTTTCAATAGTCGCATCCGATCCCAGGCCACCCATAGCGATACCGACATCGGCCAGTGCCACTACCGGCGCGTCGTTCACTCCGTCACCTACAAATGCGATTCTTTTACCCTGATCTTTTAATCCCTGTACCAATGCTACCTTTCCTTCGGGCAGTAAGTCGCCATGACTTTCGTCTATACCAAGTTCGCCGGCAACCTTACTTACTACAGCCGATTTATCTCCGGAAAGCATAATCGTACGTATCCCCAAACTCTTCAGTTCTCGTATCGCTTTTTCTGCATCGTCCTTGATCTCGTCCGCGATGATGATATGCCCGGCATATGTTCCGTCAACCGCTACAATGACTGCAGTTTCCACGATTTCTTCCAATGAGGAAAGAAAATCGACATTAAACTTCGTCAAAAGCTTAAGATTCCCGGCAAGTACTTCCCGCTCGCCAACCGTTCCTTTGAGACCTTGCCCGGCAATTTCAGTTACTTCGTCAGGTTTTTCCAGCTGTATACTTTTGGCATGCTTCAAAACTGCCAATGCAACAGGGTGCGTAGAGTAGCTTTCCAGTGAGGCAGTCAGCCTGATGAATTCTGCCCGATCCATGTTCGTTTCAATGGACCGAACTTCGAAAACGCCCTTAGTCAATGTTCCCGTTTTATCCGTCACCACAGTGTCAAGCCGGGTCACTGCATCCAAAAAATTAGATCCTTTTACCAATATACCATTCCGCGATGCCAAACCTATTCCTCCGAAGTATCCCAATGGAATCGATATCGTAAGCGCACACGGACAGGCGATTACGAGAAATACCATTCCCCTGTAGAGCCATTCCTGAAAATGGTAGTTGTCTACGAACATGGCAGGAAGTAAGATGATCAATACAGCCAATCCAAAAACGGCAGGTGTGTAGATCTTTGCTAACCTGCTGATTAATAATTGTGTAGGTGCCTTTCTGCTGGTCGCATCCTGCACCATTTCCAGGATGCGGGATAGTTTTGAGTCTTTAAATAGGGACGTTACTTTGATCTCAACAGACCTGTCCGTATTGATCATTCCTGCCAATACCGTCTCATCTTTTCTTTTCAAATCAGGTTTTGGCTCGCCTGTTAATGCCGCAGTATTAAATGTTCCCGAATCCGAAACCAGTATCCCATCCAATGCGACCTTTTCACCTGCTTTTACCAAAATAAGTTCGCCCGGCTGTACGTCTTCAGGTTTCACCGCCGTTTGTTGATGGTTTCTCAAAACAGTAACTTTCTCGGGCCGAATATCCAGCAAAGCCTTGATGGAACGTTTGGAACGCGTTACCGCCAGATCCTGAAACAATTCACCAATTTCATAAAAGATCATCACAGCCACCCCTTCACTGAACTCCCAAATGTAGAAAGCGCCGAGAGTAGCGATCGTCATCAATGTAAATTCATTAAAAAAGTCACCCCGACTTGCTTTGCGAAAAGCGAGTGCTACCGTTTTGTGTCCGGCCAGTACATAAGCCGTCAGCATCAAAGCAATTTCAACAGGCTTGCTGATCACCACTTCCGTTCCGAAATTGAGTATCAGAAACGTAGCCAGTATAAACAGGCTCAGCCACAACGGCCAGCGACTGATA
>DASYHR010000874.1:0-4037 GCA_035998385.1 Dyadobacter sp.
ACTACCCAGTGCCTCTGCAGCGTCTTCAATAAACGGGACATCATATTTATTACATAGTTCAAGAATTTCATCCAGCATACAAGGCATGCCATACAAATGTACACCAATTACGGCCTTGGGTCTTTTTCCAACCCTTGTATAATGTTTTAAAGCGTTCTCCAATGCATGGGGGCACATATTCCAGGTTTCGGGTTCACTATCAATGAATACGGGGGTAGCGCCCTGATATAATATAGGGTTAGCAGTCGCGACAAAGGTGAGTGACTGACATATTACGATATCGCCTCTATTGACGTTCAGAAGCACAAGTGCCAGATGGATTGCTGCAGTACCTGATGCTAGTGCCGCTACATAATTGCCGTTTGAAAATTGACTAAGTTCTTTTTCAAATGCTGTTATATGAGGACCAGCCGGAGCGACCCAGTTACCAGCCAGTGCTTCATGGATGTAATCACCTTCCTTTCCACTCATATGGGGAGGAGAAAGCCATATTCGTTTTTCCATTTTAGGATGGTTGTTTAAGGATACGCCCGGGATTGCCACGCACTATCGAACCATCAGGAATATCCCGGGTAATGACACTGCCAGCAGCAATGAAACAATGTTTGCCGATATGTATTCCGGGGACAACTACTGTTCCGGCGCCGAGAACGGTAAAGCTGCCTACCGACACACCGCCGCATAGCGTGCATCCTGGTGCGATATGAACATAGTCTCCTATCCGGCAATCGTGGTCCACTCTCGCTCCGGTATTGATAATTACCTGCTCCCCGATTTGCGAACCGGTTTGAATGATGCTACCGTGAAGTAGTACCGTTCCGGGGCCGACGGTAACAGATTTATCTATCAGTGCTGACGGATGCGCCTGTATACCAAACGCATGGGAAACCCGCTGCGCTATCTGATGGCGTAGTGCATTGTTGCCTATTGCGATAAATATTTGTTGATTTTGGTATTGATCCGGATTATACCCACCGTTGACTTTGTAGCCGGAAATCTGATCTTTTGACAAATCATCATCAAAAATGGCTGTTACAGGAATATTGTTGGCTGTAAGACAACTGATCAGTACACGTGCATGTCCACCTGCGCCGTAGATAAGCATAAGAGAGTCAGGATAATTCTAGCGTAATACGCAGAAAATGCTTGCAGGTAATGACTACACTTCCTGGTAGACAGCTTATCCATTAAACTTTTCGGGAATTTCAATCTCCCTGGAATCAGAAGTTGGTAGTTTTAACAGTTTCCAAACTGTTTTGAAAATAATACTACAGTCAAGTAAAAAGGAGATATGTTGAGTATACCATACATCCAAATTCAGCTTTTGTTCCCAGCCGATGGCATTCCTGCCACTAATTTGAGCCCAACCTGTAATGCCGGGTTTCACCGTATGCCTCAATTGCTGATGCTGACTATATAATGGAAGATATTCCGGCAACAAGGGGCGAGGGCCTACGATACTCATGTCGCCACGAATTACATTCCATAGCTGAGGAATCTCGTCGAGCGAAGTACGTCTCAGAAAGTTTCCAAATCCGGTAATTCTATTCTTATCCGGATCACTTTTATAATCTGTCATTGTCCGGAACTTGATGATGATGAAAATTTTTCCGTGAAGTCCGGGTCGTGGCTGAAGAAATAGCGGATTTGAATGGTCAAACAGGTAAATGAGTATATAGATTAAAACGCAAAGCGGGAGCAGGATGATCAATCCTATTCCCGCCAGAACGAGGTCCAAACATCTTTTTCCCCAGCGTTGATACATGGTGTTTATCAGCTAGTAAAGCTCAGGGAATTGATGTGGATTGGCTTCATGCATCATCTTATATGCTGCGTCAAAAATGTCGTCTGTATTGGGTTTTGTGAAATAGTCTCCATCCGAGCCATAAGGCGGACGATGGTCTTTGGCTGAAATGGTTACCGGAGCTGAATCCAGCCAGCGGTATGCATTTTGTTTTTCAACGACCTGCTGCATCATGTAGGCGGAAGCGCTACCCGGCATATCCTCATCAGCAAAAATGACCCTGTTGGTCTTTTTTATAGATTCGACAATACTCTCGCTGATATCAAAAGGCAATAGTGTCTGAACATCAATAATCTCTGCATCGATACCCATTTTAGAGAGTTGAGAAGCGGCTTCCATTACAATACGGCACATAGATCCATATGTAACAATGGTAACATCTTTTCCTTCTTTTAATATTTCCGGTACTCCCAAAGGGAGATATATTTCACCGATATTATCAGGTAAAGTTTCTTTCTGACGGTATGAATTTAAAGGTTCTACTACCAACGCAGGGTCGTCCCCTTTCAACAAGGTATTATAAAAGCCTGATGCCTGTGTAAAATTGCGTGGTACAACCACATGCATCCCTCTTAAGCTGCTCAGAATCGTTCCCATCGGTGATCCTGAATGCCAGATGCCTTCAAGCCTGTGACCTCTTGTTCTTACAATCAGCGGGGCTTTCTGTCCGCCCGCAGTACGATATCTGAGCGAAGCCAGATCGTCTGTTAACGTGGCAAGGGCATAATAGATGTAGTCGAAGTATTGGATTTCAACGATCGGACGCAAACCTCTCATTGCCATACCTATTCCCTGGCCAATAATGGTGGTCTCGCGAATGCCGGTATCTGTAATACGAAGAGAACCGAATTTTTCCTGCAATCCTGCCATTCCCTGGTTCACATCGCCAATCATGCCCACATCCTCACCAATAGCAACAACAGCGGCATTCTTTTCAAACAATGCATCAAAGTAGGACCTGATCACCTCACGACCATCAACAGTAGGGCTTGAGTCACTGTAAACAGGGAATATCGGTTCTACCAAAAGAGGGGATTCCGGGGAATCGCTGTACAAATGCGTTCCAAAACGATCAGCGTTGTCTTTAAAACTCTTTCTGAGTGAAGCTTGTAACTGGGCTTTGACAGATGAAGTCTCATTACCCATCAACCTTAGTGCTTTGCGTATGCTTGAAACCATATCTTTCCGCGAAGGCAGGTAGGTTTTTGAAAGCTCCAGCACGAGTTGACTTACCTCATTGCCAACATTACTTTCCTTCGAAGCACTTTGCAGTAGCTCAATGGTTGCGATATATTCTTTATCCAGTTCTTTGCGATAAGCCTGCCATGCCCGGTTCCGTGCCTGGCTTGCCGTTTCCTTTGCTTCAGCTTCGATCTGTTCAAGCTCTTCTTCTGTAGAATAGCCATTTTGTAAGATCCATTCGCGGAAACGTTTGTTACAATCGAGCTCTGCTTCCCAGCTGAGGCGCTGACGGGACTTATATCTTTCGTGCGACCCGGAAGTGGAATGTCCCTGCGGTTGTGTGAGCTCAACGACATGCACCAGTACAGGTATCTGCTGTTCTCTGCAAAGCTCGGCGGCACGCTGATAGGTTTCTACCAAGGCAGGGTAATCCCAGCCAGCCACCGTGAAAATTTGCAATCCTTGTTCGTCCTCATTTCTTTGCAGACCAGCCAGCGCTTTGGAGATACTCCCTTTGGTAGTCTGGTATTCTATAGGGACAGATATGCCATAGCCATCATCCCAAACTGATGCGAGCAGAGGAATTTGCAATACACCTGCAGCATTCATAGTTTCAAAAAACATGCCCTGCGATGTGGAAGCGTCGCCTATTGTAGCGAAGACAATTTCGTTTCCATGATGTGAAAAATTATCCAGGTATTGCAGATCCTGATTTTCACGGTACAATTTCGAAGCATATGCCAATCCAACCGCACGGGGCATTTGTCCGGCCGTTGAGGAAATATCACAAACAGAATTGTAAATTTTTGTCTGATCCAGCCACTGCCCGTTTTCATCCAGCCATCTTGTAGAAAAATGTCCGTTCATAGAGCGTCCGCCTGTGCTTGGCTCATGTTGAATGTCGGCATGTGCGTACATTTGCGCGAAGAAACTTTGCCAGGTGAGATTGCCTACGGCAGCTTCAATGGTCTGGTCACGGTAATAGCCCGACCGAAAATCGCCTTTCCTGAAAGCACGTGCCAGTGCGATCTGCGCTACTTCTTTTCCATCG
>DASYHR010000875.1:0-3434 GCA_035998385.1 Dyadobacter sp.
TATCAGAAGCATGGCCTAATCTTTCTCATGCTGATCGCTCCGTACGTTACGCTGCCCGTTTGGCGATTGAACATCAGCCGGTTGCGGAATGGAAATCCAAGGCACTAAGTGAAACAAATCCGGAAGCGAAGATCAATGCACTGCTTGCTCTGGCTCGCCAGGGGGATCAGTCTGTGAAGCAGGAGTTGTTGACTGCGTTGACGACCATAGATTTGAAAAAGCTTTCAGAAGACAAACGACGTGATTTACTGCGGACTTTTGAAGTTGCATTTTTTAGATTTGGACCTTTGGAAGGCCCGCTTAAAGATAAGGTAATCACTTATTTAAGTCCTAATTATCCGGCAACATCTGCTCTTAGCAATCGTTTGTACAGTAAATTACTTGTATTTTTAGAGGCACCTAAGGTAATTGAAAGAACGTTGGCATTAATTGCTAAAAACGAAAAGTTTGATGATGTTGACAACAGTACAGCCACAGCTTCTTCAGATCTTATTCTCAGAAATCCGCAGTATGGTTTAGACATTGCCGGTATGTTGGAAAAAATGCCGCCTCAGCAGCAGACTTATTATTCATTTGTATTGAGTCAGGCTAAAACAGGCTGGACACCGGAATTACGCGAGCAATATTTTAAATGGTATGCAACAGCATTTAAATTTCAGGGTGGTCGCAGTTACATAGGTTTCATCGACAAGGCTCGTCAAATTGCGCTTAAAAATGTGCCAAAAGAAAAGCTTGCCCACTACGACAAGTTATCTGGTGCGGAGCTGCTAACCGGGACAGGTAACGATCTGGTAAAGCTGTATACGCCAAAGGGACCGGGCAGATCCTGGAAAGTTGATCAGGCTGTAGAGCTGGTACAGGACAGTTTGAGCAATCGTGATTTTGAAAGAGGAAAAATGATATTTTCTGCTGTGCTTTGTAATCGCTGTCACGCCATTCAGGGTGAAGGAGCAGACGTAGGTCCGGAGCTTACCCAATTGGGGACACGTTTTTCTACCAAGGATATGTTGGAAGCGATTATTCAACCTGACAAAGCAATTTCAGATCAATACGCGTCCATTTCATATACACTGAAAAACGGGGAGTCGGTAGTGGGACGTCAGCTGAATGAAGACAACGGGTTTTACTATATAGCTCAAAATCCATTTGACTCTAAAACGATTAGAAAATTGAGTAAGAAGGAAGTTGTGTCTTCAAAAATCTCGACTGTATCTGTGATGTTACCCGGACTGATCAACGGATTAAATCCAAATGAACTGCGGGATCTTATTGCGTATCTTATGTCTGGAGGAAATAAGAATAATCCAATTTATACTGAATCGTCAGCTTCTCAAAAAAAGACAGGTAAGTGAGGTAAGCGAGGAGTAGATTATTTTTAAATTGACTTATAAAGTGGTGCCAGGAATTGGATTAAATTCCATTCCAGCACCACTTTTTCTTTATACACTTTGTTGGAAATTTGGTAAAGGGGGAGTCTTAGAGCTATTTTAGCATATCATTTAGTATTGGAATTGTAAGCTCATCAGTATAAAGAATTATAACAGAAATGACATTGAATTCGAAAAGGAGGGAGGCCATTAAAAAAATCGCGGTCAGCTCGCTGGTAATGACTCCATTATCGTTAACCTCAGTATTTTCCAAAAATAAGGAAACACTTGGAGCAGCCCTGAATGGTAAGATTAATCATTCTGTGTGCAGATGGTGTTACAGCAAAATTCCATTAGATACCCTTGCTCAAGAGGCCAGGAAAATTGGAATTAAGTCGATAGAATTGTGTGGGCCGGGTGAATGGGAGACGTTGAAGAAAAATGGACTCACCTGTGCCTTGCCATGGGGTGAAGGGGCGACACGTAGTCTTGATAAAGGATTCTGCGATGTGGCTAACCATGAAGCATTGATCAAAGGGTTTGAAGATGTAATTCCGAAAGTACAGGCGGCAGGGTATGATAAGATCATTTGTTTCTCCGGAAATAGGAGAGGGATGAGTGATTTGGATGGCCTCCGTAACTGTGCAGAAGGGCTTAAGAAATTAATTCCGATCGCGGAAAAGTACAATGTTACTTTGGTGATGGAGTTGTTGAACAGCAAGGTCGATCATAAAGATTATATGTGTGATCATACATCCTGGGGAGCGGCACTTTGCGAAATGGTAGGTTCAGAAAAATTCAAATTGTTATATGACATTTACCATATGCAGATTATGGAAGGTGATGTAATAGCAACTATTAAAAAATACCATAAGTATATAGCTCATTACCATACGGGAGGAGTTCCAGGTAGAAAGGAAATTGACGAAACGCAGGAAATCTATTATCCGGCCGTGATGAAAGCTATTGTTGAAACAGGTTACACCGGATACGTAGGGCAGGAGTTTGTTCCGAGCCGTGGCAACGATATTGCATCACTAACTCAGGCTGTTAAAATTTGTGATATTGCTTAATTTGATAAAGAGATATGAAATCTAATTTTTCCAGAAGACAATTGATCAAAGGTATCGCGGTTGCCTCAGGAGCTGCAGTTGTTCCTCAATCTTTGACAGCAGCTATTACAAAAGCTGAGACGATTTTGGGTCCAGAATTAAAAGGCAAAATAAATCACTCAGTATGTAAGTGGTGTTATGGTAAAATTCCTTTGGATACTTTTGCGCAAGAGTGCAAAAACATGGGAATTAAATCAATTGAACTGTTGGGACCAGAGGAGTGGCCGGTTTTGAAAAAGTACGGGTTGACATGTGCTTTGCCGAACGGTGCAGGAATGGGGATTGAAAAAGGATTTAATGATTTGGCCAATCATGATGAACTTGTCAAAAGTTATGAAGAACTGTTTCCTAAACTGCAGGCAGCCGGATATACTACTGTCATTTGTTTTTCTGGTAACAGACGCGGAATGTCTGATGTGGATGGTATGAGAAATTGTGCGATTGGTTTGAGAAGATTAATGCCCGCTGCAGAAAAATACAATGTGACGATGATTATGGAATTACTTAATAGCAAAGTAAACCACCGTGACTATATGTGCGACCGGACTGAATGGGGAGCCGGGCTTTGCGAAATGATTGGTTCAGAAAAATTTAAGTTGTTGTATGATATTTACCATATGCAAATTATGGAGGGCGATGTAATTGCGACCATCAAGAAATATCACAGGTATATTGGACACTACCACACGGGCGGCGTTCCTGGCAGAAACGAAATCGACGAAACGCAAGAGCTGTATTATCCTGCCATTATGAAGGCAATTGTCGAAACAGGGTACCAAGGCTTTGTGGCTCAGGAGTTTATACCTAAGCGCGCAGACCAGTTAGCATCGCTCAAACAAGGTGTTGAAATATGTGACGTAGCTTAAAATCGTCTAAAGTTTATAGTTTAGCCCTCGGAATCCAGTGAAATGGATTTCTAGGGCTACTTCTTTTAATTATAAAATTGCCGTGTAAA
>DASYHR010000880.1:0-2584 GCA_035998385.1 Dyadobacter sp.
CCGCGCTTTAGGAATCCCTACTAATATGTTCACGGTAATGTTTGCAATCGGGCGTCTTCCGGGATGGATTGCGCAATGGAAAGAAATGCGTACCAACAAAGAGCCAATCGGTCGTCCACGCCAGGTTTACGTAGGAGCACCTAAAAGAGCGTTTGTTCCGATGAACGAAAGATAATAGCAAGATATATTGTTTACCGAAAGCGTCCTGATCACCTCAGGGCGCTTTTTTCTTTATAACAAAACTCACTTCAAGCGTTTTAGCGCTGAAAAGTAAATCAACAACGTAAAAATAAGTTAATAAATGTATAAATACGTTGTATAACTGATAAATACGTTATACATTTGATTTATGGAAATATTAACAAAAACGGAAGAGCGCGTAATGCAAATTCTTTGGGATCTGAAAAGCGGATTCGTAAAAGATGTCATCGACAGGCTTGGGGAGCCTACGCCCTACAACACGATCTCCTCACTCATCCGTATTTTAGAAAAAAAAGGATTTGTGGATCACAAAGCATACGGGAAAACCCATGAGTACTTTCCGGTAATATCAAAAGCGGAATATCGGAAATTCACTTTTCAGGGATTTCTTTCCAACTATTTTGAGGGAGCGCCAGAGAATGTAATATCGTTTATGGTGAAGGAAGAGAACATCGCTCCCGACGATATCCAAAAGATGTTAAAAATGTTGGGTGAAGACAAAAATAACTCCTAAGAAGATGATCTATAACTTTAGCATCTGGTTGGTGGAAGCTTCATTAGGGATTTTGATGCTTGCCGCAGTCTATCGATTTCTCCTCAAAGACCTCACGTTCTTTCGGTTGAACAGAATATTCCTTATAGCCAGCTTTATTGGTTGCATCCTTGTTCCACTTCTTCCATTTCCGTCCTGGAACATGCAATCAGCGGATCATACCTACCCATATTTTAAGCTCATTATACCTGCAGAGCAATCACCAAATGCTGAAATGATTACAGGCAATAAAGCGCTGGTGTCCTCAAAATTTACAACCGACAGCATTAAGGTCGGTGGCTATTTACTAATCCTCATCTATATAATTGGGGCTATTCGTAAAGCTGTTTTACTTATATCGGGATTAACTACTTTATTTCATTTAAGAAAAAAATCCAGGTTTATTATTCAGGAAGATGGACTCCAAATAATGGTGCAAAATGAACTCCCTACCTTCTCATTTGGCACTACGATCTTCCTACATGAAGATACAAAGCAGCTTACCTCCATAGAAAGAGAGTACGTATTACGCCATGAGAAAACCCATCTCAGACAGAAACACACACTTGATATATTACTCTACGAGGTTGGAAGTATCGTATTCTGGTTTCACCCTGCCATGAGATATTTATCAGGCACCTTGAAAGAGCTTCATGAGTATCTGGTAGATAGTCATGTGACGTCTCAGATGAACTCGGCAACGCAGTACGGACTATTACTCATCAAACTTGCCACAAAAAAATCCTATCAGATTAGCACCATCAATTCATTCTCAAACAACAGTACATTCAATCGTATTAACATGTTAACCCAACCAAAATCCAGATCCATGCAAAAGCTCAAATTCCTCGCAACAATACCTGCTGTTACCATGCTGGTTGCTGCCTGTTCATTTATGCAACCAAATGAAGATTCCAAATTCGGCAAACAATCCGAAGCTGTTACAGGTAATTCAGCGCCCGAAAAATCGTTAAGAATCGACAAAATAACCTGGGAAGGTAATACGAAATTTTCTGCAGCAGAGTTAACCGACATGCTAGGTGTAAGGCCAGGCGACCTTTATGACTCTACAAAAATAAATGATCGCATTTGGACACACAGTAATGACGGTATCGCAGCCAGGTATATGAATGACGGCTATTTGTTTTTCCGCGTAGATGTCTCAGACAGTGCCATACAAAACAAGGTGAATCTCACCTTTGACGTCAATGGAGGCCAAAAGGCAACCGTCGGTAAAGTAATTGTAAAGGGAAATGAAAAGATTAAAACCGACGAAGTTCTAAACCTGATCAACATCAAGGCTGGCGAACCATTTAATAGGTCAAAGCTAATATTAGCTCAGAAAGTACTTGCAGAGTCCGGATACTTTGACGCGAAGCATGTGGACATCAATCCAATACCAGACCATGCAACCTTTGCTGATACTGCCATCGGAAAAGTAGATTTTGAATTTGTGGTGAAAGAGATATAAAATATTACCCCGGATCTGCCAGGATCCGGGGCAATGTAATATTCATGGTGATAGTCTTTCTATTTTCCAATTGCCATCGTCATTTTTTATGTAAGCCAGCCGGTCATGTAATCTGCTTGGTCGGCCCTGCCAGAACTCTATGTAGTTCGGGATCAGTCGATAACCTCCCCAGTGATCAGGCCTCGGTACGTCCTGACCTGTAAACTTTGCTTCAAGCTCATCGTTAATAGTCTGCAACACTTCACGACCTGCTATAGCCTTACTCTGATGCGACACCCAGGCACCAATCTGGCTACCTCTTGGTCGGCTCTTAAAGTACTCATCCGATTCTTCAGCACTAACTTTTTCCACAACTCCTTCAATACGAACCTGCCTCTCCA
>DASYHR010000907.1:0-3120 GCA_035998385.1 Dyadobacter sp.
TGTTGTTCCCCTTTCCTTTGGTCACAATATTGACGGCACCACCCAACGCATCAGACCCGAGGTAGGCCGGCACCACGCCCTTGTATACCTCGATTCTTTCTGCCAGATTAACCGGTATATTATTCAGCGAAAGTCCGCCCCCATAAGATTCCATGGGGATCCCGTCAATGAAAAACTTTATGTGGTTACCTGAAAGGCCATTTAGCGAAAACCGGAAGTCGGAGCCCAGACCGCCGCTCTCCTGAATCCTGACACCGCTCATTCGGTTCAATACCTGGTTGATGTCTGATGAGGTATTGGCAAATGCTTTCGTATCAAGCGCACTGACGTTATATGCACCATCTTTCAGCTCTCTTGCTTCCGTCTTACCTACTACACGCACCTCGTTCAGGTTTTGGGGATTTTCTTCAATCACGATTAGCATTTCAGGGTTCTGTCCGCTTTTTAGGGTGACATCCCGTTGTTGATTTTTGTAACCTACCGCTGAAAAAATAAGTTGGTAGGTTCCTGTTTTAAGACCATTGATGCGAAATTTTCCTTCGACATCGGTATGTTCGCCACGTGGGGAATTTTTGATCTGAACTGCCACGCCCGGAATTCCTTCTCCTGTAATTCCCTTAATGGTTCCGTGAACGTAAAGCTGAGCCATACCCGGCAATGAGCACAGCAGTAGGATAGAGGTAAAGATGTGTCGGGTTGACTTACTGCGTAATTCTAAATTCATAAAGTTTTGTATTACTTACTTTATGGAAGTAGCGCAGGTGCTTTTAACCCGAAGGTCTGAGGAGATGAATATTTGTATTTTTAGTTAAGTTTTTTATTTCGGCGCTTTGAGATATTGTAAATTATTGATAGTGAGGAATATATATCTAAGGAGCTGGTTAAATTTTAGAAACTGAAAGGAGCGTACTTGAAAGATGCTGGTTTAGTGAGTTTGCAGACCTAAGTTGAAGTACTTTCAGAGGCTGTCACTTTGAGCCTGCGGCGGGCTCTTGTCGAATTTCTTAGTTTAGGTTGATGGCAGTGACTAAATGGTTAAGTTGCATCGGGCTTCTAGTGGCCTGGAAGATCGTTGTTCGCCAAAAGGTGCAAAGCGCCGTCATATTTGTAGCGATCCGTTCATCAATGTTGCACAGGCGCATCGCACCGTAATAAAACTGACTTATCGGTTTTGCAAATAAATATTATCGCGGTTGTAAGGCCGGCTTCGACAAGCTGGAGCTGATAGCAAAGTGTTAACGCGAATACACAAACCCTTGTGCTGTTGCTCTAATTCAGCCTTTCCAAACGCAGGAAATAGTTGATTTCGCCGGTGAGTTTCAGACCTTTTTTGAGACTGTCATTGGCAGGATTATAAATCCATACAGCACTTCCCTCTTTATCCGAATTGATGGCAATATAAGCGAGACCGTTTTCTATCAAAACACACTGTTTCCTGGTTCCTTTATCAAGTGGCAATTTCAGCCTTTTAGTTGTTTGACTGGCTATATCCAGCAGGTAGAAATCGATATGTGGTACTTTCCAATGGTCATTTACACCCGTAAAAACGCCTTTGCGTTCAGTGCGGATAATCGCTTTACCTTTTCCCAGATACCACAGACCATACCCATGGTTTTGGATAGGGGAAGCAGAAATATCAAAGAAATAGTCAGGGTCGATCTGTTGATCTGCGGCTTTGATCCTGAAAATGCCGGTAGGTTTTTCCGGAACATTACCTGTAGCAATACCCGGGCACGCCAAAAAGTAGAAATCACCCTTTTCATCTGTGAAAAAACTTTGCATGGCAGAATTGATTCCTCCGGGATAGGTTGTCCTGGTGTCTTTCAGTCTGTCTATTGATTTCATATCAGGATAGCTGATCACCTCTGCATAAAGCGTATCACTGGTGGTGTAGCTGTGCAGTTTGGTGGTGCTGTGATAACAATAGCCCACAATAAGTTTGTTGCCAAAAAACTTGGTAAACCCGATAGACATCCAGTTGTAGTTACCGAAAGGAGTGGGAATAGGAAGTTCATTTTGGACAACGGTCATATTCCGCACATTGATTTTGGCATACCGTGCCTTTTTACTTTTTTCTTCGTAGCCAATCAACATCAGAGTATCGTTGCTGATCCAGTTGTAGTTTTCAATGTCGTTGAAGCCTTCGATCTTAACCGACTTGTTTTCCTTGAATGCTTCTTCAGTTATCGTCGATTCGGTGAACATACCCGTGCGCTGATCCAACCGATAATAACGACCGTCTTTTACGATCAAATCATGAAATATGTGTTGCGGTTCAGCTAAAACTCCCAGTTTTTCAGGATCGAGTGTGCCAGAGTCTATTACATCCGTTGTAACTAAATAATTCTTTTCGTTTTTCAGACCCACATAAATGCTATACTTTTTTGACGAGGCATCGTGCTTATGCGATTCAGTGCAGGAGATCATTGAAAAAATGAGCAAAAACAAAGAAAAAAGTAAAATAATAAAGCGATGGCTCATTAGTGCATTTTCATATGTTAAACTGATCCATGAGCTGTCGCTTCACGACAGGTGGAAGACTCGTAAGTGATCCTTCCTCCAGAATGATCATTTCGTTTTCATTTTCGGAGCTATTGTAATTCAGGGCAATGTAATTTTGTCCTTTCCTGAGAAATAACTTTTCTTTCGGCTCATCCGCTTTAGCACATGTTCCCTGAATAGTAAATTCGATATCTTTTTTAGGGTTGATCAATACAGCACCGCAGAAATCAATATTACCCGTACTATTATCGATTTCAATGTTACTTTTTGGCCCGAGACTAATCGTATACAGACTTTCACTCACGTTCTTATTGGTGGTGTCGGACGAATTTTGAAGTACAAAAACCTCATTTACAGCTTCCTGCTGCTTAACGGTGTAAAGGAAAGTTCCTAGCAACAGTATTGCTGCTGCGGCTACAGCAGATCTGCGGAAGGCAATAATTTTATTATAAGAAAACGGCTTTGTAAAACTTATCTCGTCTGGTTCTGCTGGTTTGATTTCATTCTGAATATCCTGCCAGATTGTATCGCGTAATATTTCCCGGTCAACAGCTTTGGGCGCTACGAACTCTTCATCTGCCTGGTCATCAAGCAGCCATTCTTCCACCATCAGCATCT
>DASYHR010000912.1:0-2791 GCA_035998385.1 Dyadobacter sp.
ACCCCAAAGTACGGATAGCCGGTCGTAGGTAAAATAGGTGAACATCAGATGTCCAACGATCATCAATGCAACCGCTGAAAAGATATTTACCGCTACTTCAGTTCTGGAACGCTTGCGTAGTGTGGCAGCCCATATTTTTTGTTGGATGGTTTCCCAGGTAAGAGGTATTTTATGTTCTCTGGATGAGGGTTTCGGATTTGTGTTGCCTGGACGTTCCGATTGGAATATCGGATCAGATTCGCCCGGTAAATCCTTGAGGAAAACCTTCTGACCTTTCGCTCTGGCAAGCTCAGCCAGACGACGGTCCTCTGCCAGGTCGCCAGTGGCAATATAAGCAACGTCCAAAGACTGCCAGTTTGCATTCTGGCCAGTGTCAGATGAGGGTAATGGGTCCGCTGCTTCCTTCAAAGTCTATCTAGTATACTATTATTATAGAGTAAAAGTATAGCAAAAGGTAAAATAACTATTTGCTATTCAGGGCACAAAAGTAAAATCAAATTATGAATTTTCAAAGAATAAAGGATACATCATGTTACCGGACAACCTGAATTAAAAGTACAAATGAGCGGTCAGGTTGATTATGCGATAGCTCTCTTTTTTAATATCTATACGACCGTAGATGGGAAAGACTACTGAACTGGATTTATGGATGTTGGTAATGCCGTGGTAGTAGCGAAGATCCAGGCATAAATTATTGCCCAGATTGTAGCCAATGCCTGCTAATGCACCAAAGTCAAATTTTTTATAGTAGGATTGGTAGCTCAGAATGTTATCACTTTTAAAATCATTTTTGTAGATAAAACCGGTCTGTCCGCCGACCATTCCAAAGAATTTGTTGCTCGTGGGGTGTATTTTAAGACCTAACGGAATCATCAAAGCTTGATATAGATTGACATATTTACTTTCAGACGGATACGAGTTCAAAGTGCTAGATTCGCCCAAAGTAACATGTGTCAGGCCTGTGGTGAAAGTGACGTGAGGACCTGTTTTAACATCCATTGAGATTCCGAAATTTGGCCGAAATACAGCTTTTTCTCCTGATTCCAATTTTGATATCTGAGCCATGCCAATTCCTAAATGCGGTCCAATACGAAAACGTTTGTCTCTTTGAGCCAACGTAGTGAAGCTGATAAAAAAACATAAAGCGGCCAGTTTAAAAGTTGTTTTCATGACATGATGAATTGAACGGGGACTGGATTTTTGTAAACGTTGAACTAAGTCAAAAAGATCTTGAGATAAGCTTTTTACTGAACCAATATGAATGAGTTGCTACCAGAAACATGGTAACCAATTTGTGATAGGAACGTCTGATAAAGGTAAACTTATGCCATGAGCAAACTTACCATCCACGACAACTTTATCAGGTCGATTATGACTGATAAAAAGATAGCGAGAGATTACTTTCAGGTTTTTTTGCCTGGTCCTGTCAGGGATTTGATTGACTTAGATTCACTTGAGCAGAGTACTGATACGTTTGTTTCAAAAGAGTTGCAGAAAACGATATCGGACATCACTTATACCTGCCGAAGAAAAGATTCAGAGGAGCAGGTGAAAGTATGCCTTTTGATTGAACATAAAAGTTACATTGATAAAAACACACCTGTACAGATTGGTAGTTATATTTTCTCCGCATTGATGAAGCAGGTAATCAATAAAGAGTCACTGTCGATGATCATTCCGATTTTGCTGTACCATGGAAAGAAGCGTTGGGAGTATCATAGACTTTCAGACTTGTTTGTAAAATTGGATCCAACTTTACAAAAACTATCTGCCCAATTTCGATTATATTTACAATGATTTAGGGGAGATAAGCGACGAACAGATTGAGCTTTTAGAGAACAAATTTCTTGTTGCTTCGATTCTGGCACTCAAATATAGTTTTGACAAAAAGTGGTTGGAGTTAAACGCAGTAAGATTGCTTATACTGTCAGATGGAATGAAAGGGAATTTGCAAACCGGGTTTATCGTTTATCTTTTTGGAAGGAGTGGGCTGGAAGAAAATGAGATTTTCGATCTTCTTGAAGATGTACCGTTTAATATAAAAGATAAGGTTATGAGCACGTTGGATATTTTTTTAGAAAAGGGTAGGAAACTGGGACTTGAAGAGGGAATGGAGAAACTAGAGAGAAGTAAAATAGAATTTGTTACGAATCTCATAAAAAATACAGACTTTGATTTATTTAAAATTGCGAACCTGGCGAATGTTTCAGTGGAGTTCGTTATGAATATTAAATCGAATCTGCACTCATAATTATGGTGCAATAAATAGTCATCCCATGATGAGCACGTTGGATATTTTTGTTGAAAAGGGTAGGAAACTGGGACTGGAAGAAGGAATGGAGAAAGGTCTTGAAAAAGGTATAGAAAAGGGTCTGGAAGAAGGTCTTGAAAAGGGCAAAATCGAGTTTGTTACCAATCTTCTGAAAAATACGGACTTCGATCTGTCTAAAATTGCACTTCTCACGAACGTTTCAAAGGCGTTTGTGAAGAATATTCAGTCGAACCTGCACTAAGCAGTTTTATCTTAAAAATATAAAAACCGGATCGCCACAAACCTTTGAAGCGATCCGGTTTTCTTTTACTCATAACATCTGACCTCCATCAAAGCAACCGGCACATCTGATCTTGATGCGGTTAATCTGATTTTGAGATGCTTTGTGGTAACTGGTTTTTCAAGGTGAATCGTTCTTGTACTCAAATGGTTACCCGAGATCGAGCCAACCAATTCATTGTTGCAATTAAGCACCTGTAAATCCTGCACGCAGAATGGCATGACCGTTTCCGGGTGGAC
>DASYHR010000928.1:0-3305 GCA_035998385.1 Dyadobacter sp.
ATGCAGGAATTGGCAATGACGAGATGATCGGGCCGATGACCAGCATGTGGGTATACGGAAGTGTGCGCTCGGATGACGCCTACAAAGGTGGCGGCGGCGTATCGGACGTAGCGGAAATAGATTTTTATGAGCACTATAACCTCACCCGCCCCGACCTGGGTTCGATGCACCCGTTCACCTGGGAGAATTTCTACAAGGCCATCAGCCGTGCCAACACTGCCCTGGCAAGTATGAATGCACTTAGTGATGCTGAATTTCCGTTGAAAAAAACACGCATGGCAGAAATGCGTTTCCTGCGCGGCCATTCTCATTTTATGCTGAAAATGCTCTTCAAGAATATTCCTTACATCACCGAGGAACTGAGTAGTGAACAGATTCTGCAAACCTCCAATGTGGCGTTGACCAACGATCAGCTTTGGAATAAAATCGCTGAAGACTTCCAGTTTGCAATTGACAATCTGCCAGCCAGACAAACTCAGATCGGCCGTGCGAATAAAATATCGGCCTCTGCGTATCTGGCAAAGACAAGACTGTACCAGGCCTATGAACAGGACGACAATCACCGGGTGACCGCCATCAACAAAACCCGTTTGCAGGAGGTAGTGACTTTGACGCAACAGGTTATTTCATCGGGTCAATACAGCTTACAGTCCGACTTTGCTGAGAACTTTATTGCCGAGACCGAAAATGGTCCGGAATCGATTTTCGCGATCCAATATTCGATCAACGACGGAACAGCGGTGGGCAGACTGAGTTATGTAACGGGACTGAATTATCCGCACGGAGCGCCTCAATACGGTTGCTGCGGGTTTCATCAGCCAAGCCAGAATCTGGCCAATGCTTACAAAACGAGCGGTGAGGGACTGCCACTTTTTGATACCTACAATGATAAAAATGTAGATTTTTCAACAGAAACGGTTGATCCGCGCATAGATCACACCATTGGTATTGACGGGCATCCTTACAAATACGATGCAACCAAACCATTCAGCAACAGCTGGATCCGCGACCCGGGCGTATATGGTTTTTTCCATACAATGAAAGAACAACAACTGGCAACAAGTGCTTCCTACCACAAGGAAGGTCCCTTTATTGGTTCGTCTAAAAATATTGATGTACTACGTTATGATGATGTTTTGCTGATGCAGGCAGAGGCTTATATCGAACTGGGCCAGCAAGCCTCGGCGCTTCCGCTTATCAACCAGATCAGACGGCGGGCAGCTAACAGCACCGGCAGACTGAAAAAGACAGATGGAACCTTCGCTTCCAAATACAATGTGAAAGAATATTCGGCCTCTGGCTGGACACAGGATTATGCCCGCAAAGCTCTGCAGTGGGAACGCAGGCTGGAGTTTGCAACAGAGAGTCCGCGCTTTTTTGATTTGGTCCGCTGGGGCATTGCCGAGAAAACCCTGAATGCGTATCTTGACAAAGAAAAAGTGAGACGACCATTTTTGTCAACTGCCAAATTCACTGCCGGTCGGGACGAGTACCTTCCGATTCCGCAAAGAGAAATCAGTTTCACAAAAGGACTGTATAAGCAGAATCCAGGATTTTAAGATGACTATCAGCTTGATCCGTCGCTACGGTCGGCTGGCAGCTATTGGCTACCGACCTATAGAAGCCAGCACCGATAATTGAATTTGGTTAAAATAAACGAAATGTAAGCTTTTAGATATAACTCGTTGGCAGCAAAGCATGCGCTGTTAGAAGACAGTCGATTGTCGAGAGCTGACAGCTTAAACAAAAATCTATGAAAAAAATAATCATATCCGCTTGCATCGCTCTGGCCTGTGTGGCTTTGCCTGCAGTAGCTCAGGAGTTCACAGAGAAATACCGTCCGCAGTTTCACTTTACGCCTAAGGCGAACTGGATGAATGATCCTAATGGCATGGTGTACCACAATGGCACTTACCATCTGTTTTACCAGTACTATCCCAATGATAAAATCTGGGGACCGATGCACTGGGGACATGCTACAAGCAAGGACATGATCGCCTGGCAAGAGCAGCCCATTGCGCTTTATCCGGACAGTCTGGGTTACATATTTTCAGGAAGCGCGGTAGTGGATAAAAACAATACAGCCGGCTTTGGCAAGGACGCGCTGGTAGCTATTTTCACCCACCACGATCCGGTGCAGGAGAAACAAAAGACCGGTAAACATGAAACGCAGAGTATTGCCTACAGTCTGGATGAGGGAAAAACCTGGACGAAATACAAAGGCAATCCTGTGCTGCAGAATCCGGGCATCAGCGATTTTCGCGATCCGAAAGTCAGGTGGTTTGAAGCGCAGAAAAAATGGATCATGACCCTTGCGACCAAAGACCGCATCACATTCTACTCGTCTGCCGATCTGAAATCCTGGACGCGCGAAAGTGATTTTGGAGCCAATGAAGGCGGGCACGGAGGCGTATGGGAATGCCCTGACCTTTTTCCGATCAAACATCAAGGAAAGGATGTATGGGTATTGATTGTCAACATCAATCCGGGCGGGCCTAACAAAGGATCTGCAGGCCAGTATTTTTTGGGAGATTTTGATGGAAAAACATTCACGTCCAATTCAAAACAGACTAAATGGCTGGACTGGGGGACTGATAATTACGCCGCTGTAACTTTTGCCAATACCGGAGAGCGCAATATTCTGATGGGCTGGATGAGTAACTGGCAATACGCCAATCAGGTCCCGACTGATCCCTGGCGAAGTGCCAACACGATTGCCCGCGAACTGGGATTAAAAACAGTTGAAAAAGAGACTTACCTTACCTCGGTACCTGTGAAGGAACTGGACGTTTTGAACACGACTGGTTTTTCTGAGAAAAATCTGAAAGTCAAAAACCAACTGGATCTGACTGGCAAAGCAAATAACAAAACCGGTTTGTTCCGTTTGGATCTGGATGTGAAAAACACAGCTGATTTCTCCATTGTCTTAGCTAATGAGGCAGGCAATGAACTTGTAGTTGGTTACGACAAAGCCAAAAATCAGTTTTACATCGACCGTTCCAAATCAGGTAAAACTGACTTTGAAAAAGGTTTTGGAGAAAAACATACCGCGCCCAGGTTTGCAACTGCAGCTTCGATGCCTGTCACATTGGTTGCCGATGTTGCCTCTGTGGAGTTATTCGCTGATAATGGTCTGACTGTGATGACCGATATCTTTTTCCCTGACACACCGATGTCAAAACTGTATATCAAATCTGCTTCAGGGATTAGTATAGATAATTTGAAATACACAGTGTTGAAGCCTTCTGTAAAATAAGACGAAGCACCTGTTTTTTGTTCAGGCGAATTTTTGACCCTTCTCTCCG
>DASYHR010000932.1:0-4727 GCA_035998385.1 Dyadobacter sp.
CAAGCTAGGTACAGGAAAGCTAATATGGATACCCTTGTGGCACTAAGCACCGGGATTGCTTTTTTGTTTAGTGCTTTTAATACGATTTACCCGGAATTCTGGCACAATCAAGGTTTGCATGCACACGTCTATTTTGAGGCAGCAGCAGTTGTAATCGCTTTTATCTCCCTGGGAAAACTGTTAGAAGAAAAAGCAAAGTCCAATACTTCGTCGGCGATAAAAAAACTGATTGGCTTGCAGCCTAAAACTGTCAGGGCTATTGTTAATGGTGTAGAGCAGGAAATACCAATTGCGGCAGTAAAGCCTGATGATATCTTACTGGTAAAACCTGGTGAAAAAATCCCGGTTGATGGCATTGTAACAGATGGAAGATCATTTGTGGATGAAAGCATGATCAGTGGGGAGCCGGTTCCAGTTGAAAAAATTCAGGGAGAGTCTGTCTTTGCAGGGACAATTAATCAGAAGGGTAGCTTTCAGTTCAAAGCCCAAAAGGTAGGAGGTGATACGATCCTTGCCCAGATCATTAAAATGGTTCAAGAGGCTCAGGGTAGTAAAGCGCCGGTTCAGAAGCTTGTAGATAAGATAGCTGGTATTTTTGTGCCAATCGTGATCGGTATTGCTGTATTGACTTTTCTGACATGGATGCTGTTTGGATCAGAAAACGCTTTTACACATGCACTACTCACCTCTGTCACGGTGCTCGTAATTGCGTGCCCTTGCGCACTTGGGCTCGCAACGCCTACCGCAATCATGGTAGGTATCGGTAAAGGTGCAGAAAATAACATCCTGATTAAAGATGCCGAAAGTCTTGAATTAGGCCATAAAGTGAACGCGGTTATCCTTGATAAAACAGGTACGATTACGGAGGGTAAACCCGTTGTCACAGACATTTCCTGGAATGAAAATAACGAAGATCAAAGGTCATACAAGCAAATCCTGCATGCAATGGAAGGCCAATCTGAGCACCCATTAGCGGAAGCGGTGGTTGCTCATCTCCAAAAAGAAAGTTTCCTGGCCCTGCGTCTGGAAAAATTTGAAAGTATAACTGGTTTGGGAGTCAGCTCATTTTATGATGGAGGCCAATATTTCATTGGCAACCGCAAACTGATGGAGCTAAACACGATCAGCATAAGCAATAAGCTTTCCCATGAAGCAGAAGGATGGCAACAGCAGGCCAAAACAGTAATTTTCTTTGCAGACTCCCGGAAGGTCCTTGCAATCATTGCCATTGCCGATAAAATCAAACCTACTTCCCGCCAGGCCATTGAAACGCTACAAAACCGGGGGATCGACGTTTACATGCTTACCGGTGACAATAAACACACGGCAGCTGCCGTAGCAAAGCAGGTAGGCTTGAATCACTATAAAGCAGATGTGATGCCCTCTGAAAAAGCAGAGTTCGTAAAACAACTGCAAGCAGAAGGAAAAATTGTGGCTATGGTCGGGGACGGGATTAACGACAGTCATGCCCTGGCGCAGGCCGATGTCAGCATTGCCATGGGCAAAGGCTCGGACATTGCCATGGACGTAGCAAAAATGACATTGATTACATCCGATTTGAACATGGTGCCTAAAGCGCTGAAACTTTCAGCAAAAACAGTTAAAACGATCAAACAAAACCTGTTCTGGGCTTTTATATACAACCTGATAGGTATACCTGTTGCTGCGGGGCTGTTATACCCGTTTAATGGCTTTTTACTTGACCCAATGATTGCAGGAGCAGCAATGGCGCTCAGCTCAGTTTCTGTTGTAAGCAATAGTTTAAGGCTAAAAGCGGCAAAACTGTAGTATCTGAATTAGTAGAGTGATTATATAATCTAAAATAAATAACCAATGGAAACTTTAAAATTCAAAACAAATATCAAATGTGGGGGCTGTGTGGCAAAGGTTACGCCTGGTTTAAATGAAACAGCCGGGATCGATCAGTGGGAAGTTGATATTAATAACCCTGAAAAAATCCTTACTGTAACTAGCGACAGTAAGGAAGATCAAATCGTCGCAGCTGTTAAGGATGCCGGTTTTGCGATTGAGAAGATCGACTAATTATCAGTTGCCATCGCGCTGGCATAGTTGTTTTAAAATCATGGGACTGAATACCAGCTAATTTGAGTCTTTAAATTAAACGACAACCCCATGAAACCAACGTACAAAATGCTAGGGCTTGCAGCCCTGATGGCCTTTTCAACTGCATGTTCCGACGACGACGACGACAACAAAATTGAAGTCCAGGCCCATGACAAAAATCAAATGATGACTATCATGCACGATATGATGGATGAAATGCAAACAATGAAAGCCACACAGGACCCAGATATTGATTTTGCTACCATGATGAAAATGCATCACATGGGTGCCATTGATATGGCCAAACTGGAATTAGCATCTGGAAACAACAGTGAAATGAAGGCCAAAGCCCAAGCAATAATCGATGCACAACAAAAAGAAATTGCTCAGCTGGATTCTTTCCTGACCAAGGCTACACCTGCAAATATGAACATGGACTTCCATATGAAAATGATGGAGGGGATGGACCGTATGGGTAAACAATCGGACCTTCAAATCATCAATGGGAACATAGACCAGGACTTTGCCACCTTAATGATCGAGCATCACAAGAGTGCTACTGAAATGGCACAGATGCAATTATTAATGGGTAGAGATGCTGGCTTGAAAGAAATGTCTTCTATGATCATTGAAGAGCAGAACAAAGAAATAGCCGATTTCCAGACTTGGCTGCTGGCTAACAGAAATAATTAACCACCAATTAACCTTAATTCTTATGGCACATCAGCAATTTAAAGAATGTATCGAAGCTTGTGTGGCATGCGCTATCGCTTGCAGCCACTGTGCAACTGAATGTTTGAAAGAAGAGCACGTAGGACATATGGCAAAGTGCATCCAGCTTGATTTAGAGTGCGCCGCTATCTGCCGTAGTGCGGCCGAAGTAATGAGCCTTGGCAGCAGTTTTAGTGCGCACCTATGCCGTGTTTGTGCAGATGCCTGCAATGCTTGTGCAGAAGAATGCGAAAAACATGCAGAAATGGGCATGGATCATTGCCGTGAATGTGCAGAAGCTTGTCGTAACTGTGCTAAGGCTTGTGAAGAAATGGCTACTCCGGTATAAAGGACAGCAATGACTTGCAGGCTACTACAATATTTAGAGTGTGTTTCTATGTTAAAATGCAAGCGAAAAGGTATATTTTATTGTAACTTGTCTATTGTCAGGCAAAACGGAACCGTGCTCTGCTGGAGAGCAACACGTCAGGGATAGCCTGATCGACAGAAATAAATATTGGGGCTGGCAATAGTCAGCCTTTTTACTGACCCTTATGTGATTTATTTCAAGAGTAAATCCTAATAAAACTCACTTTTGTTAACCTTTATAACCATGCTTCTATAAGCAGTCCGAATGGCCGCAAGTCTGTTTCATATTAAAAGGAAAGGAGGCCGTAGGCTTGGGAAAGCAGCATATCTGCAACACGCTCTATTCGGTCCATCCTATCAAGGGGTTATAAGTGGCTTTAGTAGCCTGTTAACTATTCGATTTGTTCATAAGTGCAGATTTACTTTTTACGGAATACCACATTTATATTCCTGATTTTCAATCATTACATATCTTATCCTACTTAATAACTTCCTGCACACACGTATGATGGCTTTATTTGCTCTCATGGTTTTGCACCAGTCCTGATAAGTTTTCATTAAAGCAGGATCTTTACTGACGGCTTTCCATGCACATTGCAGTAAGATTGGTAATATGTACTGATTTTTACGATTTGTAAGATGACCAACATGCTCTGTTTGTCCACTACTGTACACATTAGGAATCAATCCCACATAGCTGCATAACTGATCGAATTGTTTAAAGCGCCGACAGTCACCAAGTTCTGTAATCAAAGTTAAGGCTCCAATCATACCGATACCTGGTACGCTTCTGAGCAACTTTACTTGAACTGGATACTTTTCCTTCCCCAATCTAATCAACTGGCGATCCAGGTCGCGCTTTAACTCTTGTATTCGTTCTAATTCTGACACTAGAAGTCTAATAGTAAAACTGCCACTAGAATGCCTCATTTCGAGCCTGTTAAGCCACTCAATAAATCGTTTTGGCCAGTAGCTTTGACCCATTTGATCCGGGACATCAATCCCGTAATAGTTTAATTGCCCCTTGATTCTGTTTTTACAACGACTAATATCTGTTATCAGTCTTTTCCTCAACCGAACTAATCCGCGATCTTCCAATTCTTCACGGCTGGGTACATGTATTGCCGTCAGGCTGCCTTCTCGTAAAGAACGACAAAGCTTCCTGCTGTCTATACTATCCCGTTTTTGAAACTTCTCTTTATTGGTTGTTGGGACGTCCGCAGCATTGATGACAATATTTGTTATTCCTTCTTTTTTTAAATCTTCATGAGCCCAAAAACCGGAGAAACCAGCTTCATAAACGCTGTAATAATCGGCATTCGGAAAGTTCGTTTTAAGGTAATTGCCAAGTTTGCTGGCATCAGGTGGCTGAACAAAAGTTTTGTGCTCTTTAAAGTCACCCATGATGCTCACATTCCATTGTTTCTTATGCACATCAATACCGACATAAATGCGGTCGCCGGTAAAATCTAGCAGGTCAGCATTGCCATTTTTTGTAATTTCACGCTCCATAAGCCTAGAAGTTTTTGCGGCCAAAGGACCGCTGTTTTAAATTTCTTTTCCTGATCAAATTTAAAACCCTC
>DASYHR010000947.1:0-3192 GCA_035998385.1 Dyadobacter sp.
GTATTCGAAAGCCTGAAAATAGCGCAGACTAAGATTGAAGAGATTGTCGAAAAGATTTCCGAGTCAGCGGACAATGTAATTTCCTTGACCTGCTTTCCTTATATTAAAAATACGTCAATTTAATCCTGATTTAGTATAACAAGTCCTCGTCCACACCGATATTAATCAACATGTAAATGGCTTTTGCAAGAAGAATTGTAGATCCTGAGTCTCTCTATTTTATTACGTTCGCTACGATACAGTGGGTCGATGTATTTACGAGAGATATCTATGTAGATATTCTTTTGAACAGTATCAGATATTGTCAAAAAGAGAAAGGGTTAAAGATTCATGCATGGTGTATTATGTCCAACCATGTTCATTTGTTAATAGCGACTGAGCCAGGACATCATCCATCGGATGTATTGAGAGACTTAAAGAAATTTACTTCAAAGAAAATAATTGCTGCGATAGAAGATGAGAATTTGCCGGAAAGTCGCAGAAGTTGGATGCTTTGGCTGTTCAGCTCTGCCGGTAAAAATAATCCGAAAAACAAGGCGTATCAATTCTGGCAACAGGAAAACCATCCGATCGAAATATTTAGCAATAAATTCATTGAGCAGAAGTTAGCCTATATTCATAATAATCCTGTTAAAGCAGGAATCGTGGACGATCCGTGGGAGTATCGATATTCCTCAGCGCGGGACTATATGAATAATCAAAAAGGTTTGCTACATGTTGATTTGCTTTGAGTTATTGATTTGTAAATCCTGATAATTGACCGTTTGCGTTAGTAATGACCGGCTCTTTTGTTGCTAAATATACCGTCACAGACGGTAATGTATTTGCAGTGCGCAGTTTTGAAAACTACGCACAACGGCGATTTTATTCGAAGTTTCCAAAACTACGAATCCTGATAATTGACTGTCTCTGACGGTTTTAATTGGTTCGTCTTTTTCCAAATATACCATCACAGACGGTAATGTATTTGCAGTACGCAGTTTTGAAAACTACGCGCAACGGCGATGTTATTCGAAGTTTTCAAAACTAAGAATCCTGGTAATTGACTGTCTCTGACGGTTTTAATTGGTTCGTCTTTTTCCAAATATACCGTTACAAACGGTAATGTATTTGCAATGCGCAGTTTTTTAAACTACGCACAACGACTACAGTTGCGTTGAATTAGCCTGACGATTTCGATACTTATAATACACATAGGCCATGGCAGGTATCTGAAATAATGAACCTAATAAAGATCCATCAAAGCCGAATTTGCCGCCGTTCCAGATTATTACCTTCATGAAAAGTGGTTGAAATCATCGAGTACTGATCAATGCCACTGATGTTAAATCCCAGATGGCACTGGAAAAAATTCCAGCTGAAATGCAGGGCAATAGGTAGCCACAATGACCTTGTCCTTAAATAACATAAATCTAATAACAGACCGGCCAGAACAAGTGAAATCATTCCTATCGTGCTCAAGTTAGCATTGAACATATGAAGTGATGCAAAGAGTAATGATGAGAGTAGAAGTGCAATATACTTGCTAAACGACCGGGTCAGGTTCTGCAGAATGTAACCCCTGACAAAAATCTCTTCCTTCACTGATACCATACTAAAAAGAAGTATCGATAGCAGCAGTTGGTATGGATCAAACAAAAAACCGGTGATCTGAAACTGCCCTGTAAGCAACAGAATGACTGAACCGGACAGCATAATGATCAAGCCTATCAAAATGCCTGTGCGAGTATCGTTACCAGCATGTTGTGTGCGTAGGCTAAGTTCCTTTAAAGATTTTCTGTCAATAAATTTTAAGAATAGAGCTATCAATATAAGGGTTCCTGAAAGCCTGAAAGCCATCGTGATGATGTCTTGTTCAATGGTGTTGTTACGGGATGGTTTTGTGAAGTCGAGCCCTGCGACATACATGCCAGCTATTTCGAAACCGCCTGCGAAGATAAAATACGCTGTGATAAGACAGAGAACTCGCTTCCAGCCGCTGTTGGTGAAATTTTGCTTTTCCAATTTATGTGTGATGAAGTAAGAGGCGCAAATATATGGGTTTAGGGATGAATAGATGATAGTGTTCTTGATTTTTGGCGTATATAGTTGTGGGCATTAACGTTACTACCCATAACTATATACGAACTGCTCACGAATCAGCGCTTATTCAACATTTGTGGTATACCAATCTTTCGGGTAGATGCTGCCGTGCTGTCAACGCCCAGATTTTTCAATATATCTGAGGTAAGTGTAGAAGTGGAATCTTTTGCATACAAAACCACCGGCCACAGGTCGCCACCATCCGGATTAAGGTCCATCCTAAGTACAAAAGCATAGCCATTTTTTCTACCGGCAAATACGATGGCATCGTTCACTTTCTGTTTGATCGGTGTGAATTTCTTGTTGAAATAATTGCGAAGTTCGGTCATGGAGTTGTTTTGAAATTCTTCATAGGACGCCTTCAAATTTTCAAGTTCTGTAGCCTTGTCTTTTAAAATTGCTTCGCTTGTTTGTGCGGATGCTAATTTTTCGAATGCGGCTCTTTTGTTTTCAAAGTCATCGAATTTACTTTTAAGTATTTTGTCATATTGAACACTTTTCTCCGTGATCTCCTCATTAAGCTTCTTGAATTCCGGAAGTGTGGAGAGAATAAATTGTTGGTCTACATGACCAATTTTCATGTCCTGAGAATGACCGCGGGCAGCAAACAGACAACAGATGGAGAGTGTGAAAATAAAAGGAAATGTTTTCATTATGTTGTGTTGGTTTATAAGGTGTAAAATTGTAAAATCAACGCAACTATCTGATTTGTATTGTCTTAAAAAATGTTAAATGTGGGTAGGGTGATTTGCAGTTTTAGCCTGGTAGTCAATGACGGCATAGCCGTCTGCTGTTTATAGAAAACATTTTATTAAAGGTTAACACCATGCTTCATAGAATCCTCCTGAGCATTATCAGGAAACTCCTAACGAGCTATAAATCCAATCATGTTTTAAGTTTAACCAGATTCAGGATTTGTGACAGGAACATAGTTGCAACCCGTCATACCCCATAATAGTCTTCAAAATAAAACACCTGCTATCCTTAGTTTTGAACTGCTAACATTGAGATGTTCTTTCGTGAAGTTATTGGCTAGTTCCTATACCGTCACAGACGGTATAGTATTTGAAGTACGCAGTTTTTCAAACTACGCACAACTGGAAACGCAGC
>DASYHR010000962.1:0-2685 GCA_035998385.1 Dyadobacter sp.
GTAGTTTGCATGTGTAATAAGATTGAAACAGACTGTTGTGCGACGCGTGCAAATTGGTGGGCATTGCATTAACAAAAAAAGCCGCCAAAATTGCTTTGAAGCGGCCTTTTTCTATAATTTCTTTTAAACATTACCATATGAATTTGATTGACCACCGTCGATTGCGATGATCTGTCCGCTGACATAACTGCAATCTTCACTCAGCAGGAACACAACCAGTTTGCCAACTTCCTCGGGTAAGCCCAAACGCTTCGTAGGGTTGGATTGTGCGTAATGGTTTTCTGCCTGTTTGGGATCCGCCGGATTAACCTGCTTGAAAGCCTCTTCCACCATCGGCGTCAGAATTGAACCGGGCGCTATAGCGTTGGTCAGGATTCCGTATCGTCCATATTCTAAGGCAGCGTTTTTTGTAATCCCCGAAACCGCGTGCTTGGTAGCAACGTAGGGTGTCTGATTCATGACGCCACGGATCCCGCCCACAGAAGCTACATTGACAATTCTGCCATATTCCTGTTTTTGCATGACCGGAATAATGTATTTCAATCCATAATAAACGCCCATCAAATTAATATCAACAACTTTTTTGAACACATCCAGATCATATTCGACCATCGGTGCCTGCCTGCCTTCAATGCCGGCATTGTTGTAAAACCCGTCAATCCTACCAAACTCTGCGACTGTATCGTCCACATATTTTTTGACAGCATCTTCATCTGAAACGTCTGCGACCGACGCAAGCACTTTTACATCCGGATATTGGGACTGTATTTCGATTTTAGCCTTCTCCAAAGATTCGACATTATAATCTATGATGGATAATATCGCGCCGTTTTTAGCAGCCTCAAGGGCGGTTGCAAATCCGAGCCCCATTCCGGCACCGGTTATAACGATTACTTTATTTTCTAGTCTTTTCATCTCTGTTACAGTTAAATGTAGTATTGTAAAGATCAGAAAAGCGTGTTTATTAAAGCCGCATTATCTGGCCGAACATTAGCACTATTTGAACATATGTGGTTTATGGACGCGCGTTCAACAATTGCTGCTGCACATTTCTTTTGAATTGCTCTGGTGTGATACCTGTCTGTTTTTTGAAAAAACGTGCGAAGTAGGATTGATCCGCAAATCCAAGGTTGAAGGCTATTTCTTTAATTGAAAATTCGCCATGGAACAACTCTCGTTTACTTTCTATCAACACAAGCTGACTTAAAAGCTGACTCATGGTTATACCCGCTCTCACACGCAAAATTTCGTTGATCCTTTTTGGTGTCAACCCGATTTGTTCGGAATAGAAGGAAGCGGATCTTTTTTCTTTAAAATTTTCTTCCATCAGTTGAAATAACTTGACAATGCGCAGATCGTCGCCCGCTACCGCACGCAGTTTATGCGTTCCTAGACGGTGTAGATGGTGTAAAAAAATGGTTGTGTATTTCAGTAAGAGATTGATTTCGGCGATACCCGAATATTCCAGTAAAATCAGTGAAAATAATGCTTCCAAAGGCGTTGTCATTTCCGGAGGAATAGCTATTCCTTTATTTTCAAATGGCAGAAAAAGCTGGCGAAGCTGTAATTCTTCAATTCGGTGGAAAAATTCTTCTGAAAACACGATTACCCTCGATTTTGGAAGCTGATCTGAAGGAATAGAATGAACCTGATTTCTCGATATAAGATAAACAATGTCTTTTTGAATGGGGTAGGGCTCAAAATCGATATACTGCACGCCCATATCCTCAGCGAACCACACCATTGCATAAAAGTTAATGCGGTGACTTGGTCGGTGTTCGCCAAACGCAACATTCTGGTCAGAAACCATAAATTGCCCATCAGGAAGAACGTGCAGTGGGAAGACTTTGGATTTTATATCCATTTTCCTTTAAAGCGTCAGCGTCAGGTGTTGTAGAATATTTTATTATGCCTTAAAGGTATGACATAAGACTGTCACTGTAAGCATCGGGATTAGTGGAAACAAGACAAATAAACAATACAAACAGGTACTCAAAGGCGATTGGTTATAAATCTCGTAAAACCAACTTCACAGCTACTCATGCCAGGTGTAAGATAGGAGGTAGGTCAAAAGGTCTTGACCAGAAATGCGATAGTATCAAATATCCATTTAAACGCCCTGTGATAAAATGGAAGCCTTTATTGAGGCTCCTTGGTACCCTTGTCAGGAATTCTAGGGTAACCAACAGTGTGATTTGATAGCGTAACAGACTCCCGAATCGAAGGCTATTCCACTATCAAAGCTTCTACAGTTTGAACATTCCCCAATCCCAGTATCTCCCGTAAAAGGCGATGTACAAAACAAATAAGCCTACAGGGCTACCAGCTAATACTAACTTTGCTATTGGATTACCTTGAATAATGATGGTTGTTTCTTTCCCAATCAAAGCCATTCCTGTAAGCCAGATTCTAATTATTGGTAAAGGAGTAGGAAGTATTAGTATCCCACTGCAATTTAGGATTCCATCTTCAAGAATTCCTTTCAAAAACATAAGGCAACAACAAAGAGGATAATTGAACCAACCAAGGCCAAAACAGGATTTTAATTAGAAAAACCCGCAGAAAATCCTAAATAAAATGTAATTACCGAGGTAACTAAAATCGCTGTAAATATGTAAACTCTCATCGGCCCGCCTATTTTCTACGCTGTAACCCCGATTGCTACAAAACAAAAAAAACACCCTT
>DASYHR010000964.1:0-1987 GCA_035998385.1 Dyadobacter sp.
AACGGTCAACTTCTTTCTCTGAGGGTTCCCATAGCTGCACGATCACTTCTGTCCAGCTGTTCATTACCCCACCGCAATCAACTGAAACAATCGGTGCTTGTTTGATCTCGGTAATGTGGTAAGAGCTGTCTACAAACTTGCCTTCCTCATATTGGAATTGCAGGTGTAGATCTGGATTTTGTTTAAGGGCATTTTTAAATTCACCCCAGGTTAACGGATTTGATTGGCTCATGGTTTCTATTGGTTAAATGTATTATTACGATTGATATTTTCAAAAAAATGCCCTGCTAATTGCAGCAAGATTCACTTAGGGCAAATGTATCAAGCAGCAAGCCAAATGTTTTCTGCGCTTCTGACCACACGACCGGGTTAATGCAATAGCATACCCTTGGTGGATTGATTTCGCCATGGATGATCCCAATCCTTTTAAGCTCCTTCAAATGCTGGGAAACAGTTGCCTGGGCAAGTTCGAGCTCATCTACTAAATCACCACAGACACATGCTTTTCTGGAAATCAGCAGTTGCAGGATCGCAACCCTGGCTGGATGCGAAAACGCCTTGGCCAGATCCGCGATACGGTTCTGCTGCTCGGTGAATATTTCGGTTTTAGTTACTCCCATGCTGCAAATATAGATACCATTTAGCCAATTGCAATATTACGATTAATATTTTTTTGTCTTCTAATTTCTATCGTATCTTTACGATCAACTACAACTTACCTGATAAATATGCACCTAATCAATCTGTTACTTATAACTGTTTTTACCACTGCCGCAATCATGCCATCTATCAACTCTGACAACAAAAAAGCACTAAACCCAAAGCTCTCTTCCTACATCGAAACTATCAAAGACGACTTCTCAAAAATTCCGGACGAACGAACACAAGAGCTTGACAAAATAGCCGCATTTATCCAAAAGCAGGTTAAAGCCGCGCAGCCTGTGCAGCTCACCTACATCTGTACCCACAATTCGCGCCGCAGTCATTTCGGCCAAATTTGGGGCGCAACTGCTGCTGCATATTACGGTATCCCTAATGTGAAAACATATTCTGGTGGTACTGAGGCCAGCGCGTTCAATGAGCGGGCGGTTGCTGCTTGCAAGCGGGCCGGTTTTGATGTAACGAAAACATCAGAGGGCAAAAACCCGGTTTATCATGTCAGCTACGGGGCCGGAACTGAACCTATGAAGGCATTTTCAAAAAAATATGATGATGCCAGCAACCCGCAAAGTAATTTCTGCGCTATCATGACCTGCTCGCAGGCTGATAAAGCGTGCCCTGTGGTAAAAGGAGCAGCTGCCAGGGTTGCTGTCCCTTATGATGACCCCAAAGCCTTTGATGGCAGCGCGCAGGAGACAGCCAAATACGACGAGCGTTGCAAACAGATCGCAACTGAAACACTGTATGTCTTTTCAAAAGTGAAAAGGTGATAAGTATTTCATTACCCTAAATAGGACGGGATGCCGCAAGACTACGATTTAATAAATTTCCTGGAACAGGGACTGAAGAATGTTGCTCCGCTCGCCGAGAATTGCATGCGTCATCTGTGAAAGACTGGCAGGAATCTATGCTAACTCGCTCGCTGATTTTGCGCCCTGCCTACGTAACCACTCAACCAGCTCGTCTGCTCCTTCCCGCTGTGCAGCATCCAGGGGTGATAGATTTTCCCAGTCGGGTATCCAGTTTACATTGGCTCCCTGTTCAAGTAAGAAAGCAGCTGCTGTTTTCTGTCCACCATGACAACAGCTCCAAAAAGCGCGGTCAATCTCTCCCATTTCGGGTCCTGAATTCTCAGTGAAATAACCCTCTAATCTATCCATCAGGCCAAGCGTAGCAGCATCCGTTAAATTAGTTCGTGCGCCGAGCTCAACAAGCCGGTGTACGGCTTTCCATTGTCCAAAAGCTCTTGCATCAGTAAGCGGGGTTCCCCCGGCAATGACCGCGCCTTCGGCTTCTATATTTGCGCCGGCATCAATTAAAGTATCAA
>DASYHR010001000.1:0-4874 GCA_035998385.1 Dyadobacter sp.
AGCGTAACCGGCAAAGCTGCCCGTCGGACTTGCAATAGCCGTGTTAATTCCAATCAACTCACCTTTCAGATTGACCAGAGCACCACCACTGTTACCAGGATTCACAACTGCATCAGTTTGAATGAACGATTCCAATGGAGAATCACCTGCGGTTGCAGCTGCCGGCGTTACACCATTACGACGGCTTGACTGACCAATGATACCTAACCCACGTCCTTTTGCACTAATAATACCTGCCGTTACGGTAGATTCAAGATTGAAAGGGTTACCTACTGCAACTACCCACTCTCCTACTTTTACTGCATCGGAACTTCCTAAAGTTATCGCAGGAAGATTTTTCGACTCAATTTTGATTACAGCAATATCTGTAGAAGGGTCAGTGCCCACAATTTTCGCACGGAATTTACCTTTGTTGTGCAATGTTACCTCTACGTCCTGAGCGCCTTCCACAACGTGGTTATTTGTTACAATGTATCCATCCGAGGATATAATAACTCCTGAGCCGGACGCTTCCTGAGGTTGCTGTCTGCCACCTCCGCCAAAGTCACCCATACCGCCACCGAAAAAGTCTCTGAACATCTCTTCCATATCCCCGCCACCACGACGGTTCCCACCCCGGGCGGATTGGGTAGAAGTAGATTTAATGTGAACTACTGTCGGCGTAGTTGCCTCGGCAGCGTAAACAAAATCTCCCGGTGCACCGGCAGGGGCACCTGCGGAAGTAAAGCGCGCAAGAGATTCACCAGGCGCTTCTTTGATAATTACATCTGTACCATTATTTGTTCCTAACAGCTTAAAGCCGGCAAGGGTTGATGCACTAGAAATCAACCCAACCAACACCAGGCTTTTCCAATTTGTTTTCATATACTATGTTGGGGTTTTATATTATGAACTGATAACGCAAAGCAGGGAACATTCTATTCCCAAACGAAAAGCTTTTAACATAATTTAACAAAGGATAAACCTCTGCCGGCAAAAATATAAAAGGGCGTTATCTCTTAAAAATAACGCCCTTTCAAAAATAAGATTTTTTATGCAATCTCTATCTCGCGTGCCGGCTTATCTTTAGCTTCTTCACGTTTTGGCAAAGTTACTGTCAGAATTCCATCTGCATAGGTAGCACCTATTTTCTCCCCGTCTACAGTGTTAGGCAATGTAAAGGTCCGCTGGAAAGATGTGTATTTGAATTCCCTGCGGGTATATTTTTCGTTTTCGTTCTCAGCGTTGTTTTGCTCCTTAGACGCAGAAATTGTCAGCTGATTTTTTTCAAGGTTTAATTTGAAGTCACCTTTCCCCAAACCAGGTGCAGCTACTTCAATTTTAAATCCTTCAACGCCTTCCAGAACATTCACTGCTGGTACGCTTCCTGAGAATACAGGATTATAAAGTTCATTGAATACATCTTTTCCGAAGAAACCGTTGAAGTGTTTAGGTGCGAATTGTGTTTTGACTAATGTGCTCATTGTTGTTATGTGTTAATGTTTTTGATTTTGATTCAAGTATCGTTCAGATACGCATTCAACATATCAACTTCTGTTCCTGACTAAAACAACGGATATTTTGATGACAAAATGTCTTACTTATTTATAAAACTCAAAAATGTACGACATAATGGCATATTTATGTCTGTTAAATCGGCAGAATAAGCATTTCAGGATAACAATTAACTGCATCAGGGAACATAGTGAATCAGACTACATGCAGGTCTTAACATGCAAAAACCTCAACCCGGATCAGGCAGAGGTAGAGTATCAGAGTGATAACAGGTTTTATTTTAGTTCCAGGAGCGCACAGGCTTGCTCGGAGGCCGATTGCTCCGCTTTCTTTTTGGTAAAGCCATTTCCAACTGCGAACGGCTCATCATTGACCAGGATCTGAGAAATGAATTCACGGTGGTGACGAGTTCCTCTTTCTTCAAGTATTTCGAAACGGATTTCCTTGCCTTCGCGCTGCGCCCATTCGATGATCAGGCTTTTGAAGTTTACATTATTTTGGATAATGCTATCCAGATCATAATGTGTAATAAGTTTGCTGATGATAAAAGTACGTGTGAAGCGGAAACCTTTATCAAGGTAGATAGCACCTACAAACGCTTCCAGTGCATCGCCGTACATGGAAGAACGAGGAGACATTCCACGGCGGTTGCCATCGTACTCAATCAAATGATCCAATCCAAGCTTACGGGATATTTGGTTCAACGATTCGCGGTTAACGATCCGTGAACGGATTTCGGTCAGAAAACCTTCGTCTTTGTAAGGATATTTGGTAAAAAGGAACTCGGCCACAACCATGCCCAGCACTGCATCACCCAGATATTCGAGTCTCTCGTTGGATTCCCGGAAACCTTTAATCGCTGTTTCTCTGGAGGCAGATGTATGCCTGAAAGCGAGTTGATAAACACCCAGATTTGAAGGGCGATCACCAATCACATGCGCAATCGATTCTTTAAATTTTTTATCCTCAGCACTTCCGGTTCTGAAAAGAGAGAGTATCGGTATAAGAATTCGCTTTGCCAAGTTCTGTTTTTTAATCTCCGTCGTACTTTTTGAAAATGACAGAAGCGTTATGTCCGCCGAAGCCGAAAGTGTTACTTAAGGCAATGTTGACCTCGCGTTCCTGAGCTTTATTAAAGGTAAGATTCAGACGTGGATTAATTTCAGGATCGTCTGTGAAATGGTTGATTGTAGGGGGAATAATCTGATCACGAATCGCAAGGATACATGCAGCAGCCTCAATAGCTCCGGCACCTCCCAGCAAATGACCCGTCATAGATTTCGTAGAGCTGATATTCATTTTATATGCATGCTCTCCAAAGAACTTCTCAATTGCCTTGATTTCCTGCGGATCACCAATCGGAGTGGAGGTTCCGTGGGTGTTGATATAATCAATCTCCTCAGGTCGAATCCCTGCATTTTCGACAGTATTTTTCATCACCATATATGCACCTCTTCCTTCAGGATGTGGAGCAGTAATGTGATATGCATCAGATGACATACCGCCACCGATCATTTCTGCATAAATTTTTGCACCGCGTGCTTTCGCGTGCTCGTATTCTTCCAGAATTAACGCTGCGCCACCTTCTCCCAACACAAAACCATCACGGTCTTTGTCGTAAGGGCGGGAAGCTGTTTCAGGAGAATCATTTCTTTCCGAAAGTGCTTTCAGCGCGTTAAAACCTCCCATGCCTGCATTGGTGACAGCCGCTTCCGATCCTCCCGAGATACAGACATTCATCATACCCAAGCGGATATAATTGAATGCGTCTATCAGTGCGTTGGTTGCCGAAGCACAAGCTGAAACTGTAATGAAAGTAGGTCCCCGGAATCCATAACGGATAGAAATAACGCCGGACGCACTGTCCGCAATCATTTTCGGGATAAAGAAAGGGTTGAAACGCGGATTTCTGCCGCCTTCGGAAAAATTCAAAACCTCATCTTCAAACGTCTTCAATCCACCAATCCCAGACCCCCAAATAACACCGGCTTTGTCAAGATCAAGCTTATCTGTGTCAAAGCCGGCGTCCTTCATTGCCTCATCAGAAGCAATAACGGCATACTGGGTGAATGGATCCATTTTACGGGCTTCCTGCCGAGGTATGTAATCATTGATATCCAGTCCCTTTACCTCACAGGCAAATCGGGTACGAAACTTTTCTGCATCAAACCTGGTAATAGGCGCAGCACCGCTGACACCAGCCACCAAATTTTTCCAAAAAGTAGGAACATCATTACCAACAGGCGTTAATGCGCCCATTCCTGTGATTACAACTCGCTTAAAACTCATAAAATAAAGGACAGAAAGAAGATGATACTGTAAAAGAAAAATGAATTACTTCACGTTTTCTTCAAGGTATGCAACAGCCTGACCAACTGTACCAATGTTTTCTGCTTGATCGTCTGGGATAGAAAGATTGAATTCTTTCTCGAATTCCATGATCAATTCAACGGTATCAAGAGAGTCTGCTCCCAAGTCGTTCTGGAAGTTTGCATCTTGCGTAACCTCCGACTCTTCTACGCCAAGTTTTTCGACGATAATTTGCTTAACTCTTTCTGCAATTGCTGACATTTTATAAACACTTTTTGGTTAAAATCGCAACAAAGAAAGATATTTCAGTTCACTTTGTCAAAATTTTTTTAACCGTTTAAATTTATTGTCCTCTGATCCCGGAATTTTAAAAAAACAGAAAATCAGCTGATTGTGCTTATAGGTTTCAATAAAACCGGCAATCTCATAGAGAACATTAGGGATAACTGTACATTCGCAAAACTTTTGATTATACACGATCTACGACGACATGATAAGCATACCAAAACTAAAAAATACAGATTCCCAGATGTTTTTCCTGATGGCCGGCCCTTGTGCTATTGAAGGAAGAGATATGGCGTTACGCATTGCAGAACATATTGTTACGGTTACCGACCGCCTCAAAATCCCATACATTTTCAAAGGGTCATACAGAAAGGCAAACAGAACCAAAATAGATTCCTTTACGGGTATCGGGGATGAGAAAGCACTTAAAATATTACAGGAAGTAAGTGAAACTTTTGGCATCCCTACGGTTACCGACATCCACGAATCACATGAGGCTGCACTGGCCGCAGAGTATGTAGATGTGCTACAGATTCCTGCATTTCTTTGCCGTCAAACAGAATTACTTGCCGCTGCTGCACGTACCGGCAAAGCAGTAAATGTCAAAAAAGGACAATTCCTTTCAGGAGCATCCATGAAATTTGCGGCCGAAAAAATCAATGAGGTGAATCCGGATTGTCAGGTATTACTGACCGACAGAGGCAACAGTTTCGGATACGGCGACCTGATCGTCGACTACCGCAATCTACCTGAAATGCAGGCATTCGGAGTACCGGTGATTATGG
>DASYHR010001025.1:0-3598 GCA_035998385.1 Dyadobacter sp.
TATTCTTGGAGGAGGACCGAGTGCCCTTTTCCTTTACAAAAAGCTGGTCGGGTCAGCAAATGAGAATATTGAAATTGATATTTTTGAAGCAAAACAGGAGCTTGGATCAGGCATGCCTTACAGCACTGAAGGAGCAAACAAGGAGCACATCACAAATGTATCCGACAATGAGGTTCCGGATATTGTGACCTCCATTGAGGAATGGGTGCAAACACTGGATGATGCGTATCTGGCATCATTTCATATTGAAAAAGACAGGTTTAACGAATACAAAGTATTGCCGAGACTTTTTTTCGGGCATTACCTGAATGCCCAGTTTGAGTTATTGCTGGACGAGGCTAAGGAGAAAGGGATAACAACGCGGGTACATTTCAACTCCCGGGTATTGGATATATCGGATGATCCCGATGAGGGTAAAGTGCGTGTAAAGATAGAAGGTCAATCCGGTGTGGAGTTTGATAAGGTTGTGATTTGTACCGGACACAAATGGCCGGATAAGCATGAGAAAAAAATAGATGGTTATTTTGATTCACCTTATCCGCCATCCAAGTTGAGGCTGGAGTTGAATCACCCTATTGCGATTCGTGGTTCTTCGCTTACAGCCATTGACGCCATCCGCACGTTGGCAAGAAGTAATGGCGAATTTATAAAGCTGCCAGACGGCAAAACCGGATTCCGTGCTTCTGATTCATCCCCTGACTTTCGTCTGGTGCTCCATTCAAGAAACGGCCTGCTACCTGCAGTCCGGTTTCATTTAGAAGAACCACTTTTGTCCATGGATTCGTTGTTAACCGAAGATCAGCTTGATCAGAATCGCGAACAAAACGGTGGTTTTTTATCTCTTGATTACGTCTTCGAGAAAGATTTTATAGATCTGTTCGAGGAAAAGCAACCAGAATTTTACGCGAAGATCAAAGACATGAAGCTCGAGGATTTCGTCGATGCCATGATGGACAGCAGGGAAAGAAAGGACGCGTTTGATTTATTCAGGGAAGAGTATGCAGAGGCGCGTGAATCGATTCGTAAAAGAGAATCAATCTATTGGAAGGAGATGCTGGCTGTTCTGAGTTTTGCGCTTAATTACCCTGCCAAATATTTTTCTGCTGAAGACATGCAACGGCTCCAGAAATCTTTGATGCCACTGATATCAATTGTCATTGCGTTTGTTCCTCAAAGTTCCTGCGAAGAACTGCTTGCTCTGAACGATGCTGGCAGATTGGAAATCGTCAATGTTGGTGACGACAGTGAAGTGGTGCCGGAAGAAGATGGAGGTGCCACGTATCACTACACCGACAATGACGGACAGAAGCAGGAAGTTTATTACAAAACTTTTGTGGATTGTGTGGGCCAGCCTCATTTGTCCTACGATGAATTTCCATTCAAAGGCATGTTGAAAAATGATACGATCTGTCCGGCGAGGCTTCAGTTTAAATCAGAAGATGAAGGTAAAAAACAGCTGGATGAGGGTAATAAAAAGGTGAAAAGGGAGGCTGACGGACATTTTTACCTGACAGTTTCGGGGATTGCTATTAATGATGAATTCCAGGTCTTAGGCAAGAATGACAAGCCTAACGAACGCATCTATATTATGGCTGTTCCGTATATAGGTGGTTATAATCCCGATTATTCGGGTTTGGATTTTTGTGAAGAGGCTTCCAATAAGATTGTGGATGAGATGATGACAACCATTGGCGCTGAAAAGGTGGTTTGAAATTGGCATACTATCCCAAAACGCAGTGCGCAGAAGTCCATGTAGTAAATCCGGTAAGTCAATTTTATTTGATAAGTTGACTACCGGATGTTATTTCGGTGCGCTGCACCTTGTTGAATGTTTTGCGATTATTCTTCTACCACTATGACGGTGCTCCGCACCTTCAGGTTGCCACAAATATGTCGGTACGCTGAGGTCTTTTACTGAACCTACTTTCCTCAAGTATCACGGTTTTTCACACGATCTTTTTTTCCAGTATTTCGGTGCGCTGCAACTTCCGGCATCTTTTGCATTTATTTTCCTACAAATATGACGATACTCTGTACCTACAGAAGTAAATGGGAATTGGGTTCATTTGGCACTATCGGTTTCAAATAGAGAGTCCAGGCGCAGAGCGCAGAAATATTTGTAGCAACTTCTTTTGCATCAACGTTTCCCAAGGTGCAGCGCACCGCGATATTATGCTGATGTAAGGAAGTTAGTAGTTTAATAAAAACCATAACAAATATCCTTGCAGCAGACTGCTAAAATTATGGCATTTTACTAAATCCTTCCCACTTCACTTTCCAACTACCATCTTTCGGGAATCCGGGATTTACCTCCGTTTGTCCATCGCTGCCCGCACACATCAACGCCACAGCAGCCAGAATTCCGCCGTTACCAGGCAGATATATCGTCAATCTTCCATCCTGATAGTTATGTCCGTTTGGCAGGTATCTGTTGGTTGTAATATTTTTGAAAAGCGCGTTAATAGCTTTTTCCGGTTGCTTCAAACGCGTTGCCGTCATGGCTACCAGCGGAAAATCCCATCCCCAGGTATGATCCCAGTTCCACACTTTTTCTACCAGATCGAAAGTGCGTAACATCGTAGGTTCATCCAGATTATGTACTGCCGGCAACGTACTAAAAGCAGCCAGAACAGCAGGGTGGTCATTGAGTCTTCTATTGCCTGGTTCGTAACAATCGGGTGTGCTTTCAGTAGCAAGATAAACTCCATCCTTAACCGGCATCGGAGCCAGATTTTTAATCACCTCATCCCATCTTGCGTTACGGGGAAGACCCGTGCGGGTCCGCCATTCCTGGGCCGTCTGCAATGCCCAGCTCCAGTAAGCTAGTTCGTAGGTGGGATTAAATGTTTCCATCGGATCGAAACATTCCTGAGCCGGAATAATTCCTTTTCCAAGATTATACTTTTTTGTTGCAGGATTATAGTGCGCGAAGGACGCCATAAAATCAGCAGTCGCAAAAACAAGATTTTTGTAACGCTCCAGTTTGGCTTTGTCCTTACTGTCACGGTAGGCAAGTTCCGCCAGATAAATATAGTGCGGTTGCTGCCAGATCAGGAATGACCCGACTGATGAAGGAGATTCTTCGCCCTGGTGATCCGTCATTTTTTGCCAGCGGATTCCCTCGAAACCTTGTCGTTGAGCAAGCTTTCTTCCTTTTTCTGCAATCTGGTCATACCAGGCCAGACTCTTTTCTAGATATTGGGTTCTTCCCCAGAGAGCGAAATGTGCGGCGTGCCACCAATACATTTCCAGGTGAGGTTTGCCATACCAGCTGTTGTAGGTAAGTCCGGTCTCCTGTGGAGGGAAGTTGCCGCTGCATTGTACCTTCGTCAGATATTGTGATAATACGACACGTCTTTCCAATTCACTTGCACGTTGATCAGTACTTCCGTTAAAGTCTACTGCAGCACCCGATAACCAGAACTTTTCCCAATGTTTTTGACTGCTCAGCTTGCTCTGATCAAAAGATGGAATAGCAGTCGGTGTATCCTGACTGAAGAGACATGTAACCTCGAAAACGTCTTGTTTTTTCTCTGGTGTAATGGTGAAGTAATGTGTGGATTGTTGTTCGGCATTGGCAAGCCCGGTCCATTTGGTG
>DASYHR010001026.1:0-1783 GCA_035998385.1 Dyadobacter sp.
CGTTGTCAAACTTGGCTCTGTGTGAAACTACCACGTCTACGCCTTTTGATTCTGTATTGATCGCGTTTGAAAAGAAGGTGGCCGCTGTGGCATTAGCCTGATCAAATAGCTGTTGCAACTGCAAGGCTGCGCCGGTAACTGTTCCGTTTGGCCGGCTGAACTGATCCGTCAGAATTACGCGGTCGTTGATACGCACAAAATATCCGTCAGCTGTGATGGTTAGGTTAGCCTCCGGAATTTTGGCAGTAAAGCCGGCACTGATACTTTTCGATTCTTCCTGTTTCAGTTTTGGTATACCCAATAAAGCAGCAGGCTGAGATGAGTTGCTGAATGTTCCGACTTCAAACGGGACCCCGCCTACAAACTGGGTTGACGTGGAATTAAAGTAAATCTGAGCCAGAGAGGGAGCACGGAATCCGGTTGAAGCGGCTGCACGCAGATTGATGTTATCGGTCAGTTTGTAACGCGTTGCCAGTTTGAAATTGGTAGTGCTTCCAAAGTCCGAATAGTTTTCAAAACGTACCGCTCCGCCTAAAAGCCACTTGTCGGTAACATCCAGTTCCGAATCAACATACAGTGCTGCACTCTGGCGATTGGCATCTTTGGTAGCAGCCTCGTTTTCTGGTCTGAAACCCGGGAAAACCTGTGCTCCGCCAGGACGCGCCGCTCCGAAAAAATCGGTAGGAGGAAGCTGGGTAGAAGATGTAATCGGCTGACTGTTTACGTCATATCTCGCATAGGAATTTTCATCGCCAGCTTTGATACGGTATGATTCGAAACGTGCTTCTGCACCAAATGCAAGGTTCAATCCTGAAAGAACGTCGAACTTGCGGCTCAAGTCAAGATTGACCGTATTTTGCCTGAAGTTGAGCCCACCCGCTTTAAAAACAGTTGGTGAATTACTCAGGAGTGTTGTATTGACTGTGTTTTCAACTCCGTAGTTGAATGAGTTTGATCCAAATGTATTACTCAGATCATAGTTAAATTTTCCAAGTTTACCGCGAAAGCCTGCTGCTGCAGATCCGTCAATGACATCTGAATGAATTTCAGGAAGGAAACCATTGATGAATATACCAGTGTAGGTACGCGCCTGGTTAGGTCTTCTGTAAAAACCTGCCGCGTTTCCTGTTCTTTTGCCATATCCTCCAAAAGCATAAAATTCATGGTTGTCATTGATCGGGATAGCCATATTGGCATAAAGCTGCACACTTTTTAACTGGGATTGCCCGATGCGCATATTGAAATCTCGTCTTTCCAATCCTCTGTAAGACAGTTCATTGTCAGTGACATCAGCTCCAAGCAACTTTTGGAGGTCACTGATAGAAGTGGCTGCTGCTATAGATGACTGCGTAGCTGCGTCCAGATAACCTACGCCCAATGCACCTTGTTTTATAGCGGCAACATCGCTGACAAGATTTCCTGCATTTCCACCACTCTGCTGCACCCGGTATTCTATTGCATTGTAAGCATTGAAAATATTACCCGTAGCAAAATCTGCCCGATAAGTTGGTTTGCGAGTAAGTGCGGAGCCTGTGAAATTGATAAAACCCTTCTCACCAATTCGTACGCCATAGTTGGCATCGATCTGTAGGTTCCCTCCGTCCACTCCACCGGTGTGATCGTTGGAGCCTTGCGAAAAATTAGCACCGCTGTAAAGTGACATATTAAGTTTGCCCGTTGCTTCTTTCATCTTTACATTGATCACCCCGGCAATTGCGTCAGAGCCATACTGCGCAGATGCACCGTCCCGTAATACCTCAATTTTTTCAATAGCAAATGCGGG
>DASYHR010001035.1:0-8332 GCA_035998385.1 Dyadobacter sp.
AACATCAGGGCTGTGAAAATAAAAGTACCTCTGTAGCCTAGCCGGTAACTAAGCGTAACAACTCCATCCTTCAGATCCGCTTCATGTTGGTAAATCTGGGTAAGTGGGTATGCGCCCGCAATTTGAAAGCTGCATCCTAAAAGCAGATAAATATGCGGTTGTGTAAGTGTCAGCTCCTGCCCGGAAATAGCCAGGTAAGACATATAAAAAGTAAAAGCTCCCTGAAATACAGCTACAGTCAAAAAACCAGCAACAGGGTATTTTTTTAGTCTTATACTCCTGCTGCTATACGCACGTGAGGCGGCGATGTATATTAAAAGGCATAGTGCAAATGGGAAATTGATGAATGCAGCCGCCAGAACGATTGCAGAAACATCCATCAAACCAGTCAGATAGAACAGTGATCTGGTCGGCATGGGAGGTTTTTCCAGTCCCCCAATGCTTCCTTCATCACGATCCACATAGCTGTTGTAGCCATTGCTGGCAGGATATACCAAAAAGTGGATAATCAAAAATGCGATAATTACCTGTGGAAACTGAATAGTTTTCACCTGGCTTACTGCAAATAAAAACAGAGGCATCAGGAAAAAGAAAAAAGGAAAACGAAGCAGTTTGATCGTATTTCTATCAGGCAACATGTATAACTTGAGTAAGATCTTCCGGAAATCGACGTCAAGGTATAAAAGGCTTGCCAGTAATCATACATTCGGCAATTTTAAAATCCAATCGCCGACGTCACATCTCCCAAATTGCCATAGGATAGAATAATATTCATTCATTGACATCAAATATTGAATATTATTCGAAAATTAAATAAACTTGCAGAATGAATCGTGATACCGAAATTATCCTCGACAAGACAGATCTTGCCATACTTCGGCTTATGCAGGAAAATGCAAGGATTTCCAACGCCGACCTTGCACGCGAGGTGGAAATGGCGCCATCAGCTGTATTGGAACGCGTTAAAAAATTGGAGCAGAAGAATGTATTGCTGCAGTATACAACACGGCTCAACCCCGCAGCGGTAAATCAGAAGTTACTGGCATTTATTGCACTCAGGTCGTCGGACGGAATGGGATGTAATACCACAGCAACTGAACTTGCTAAAATTCCGCAGGTCCAGGAAGTGCACCACATCGCAGGCGACGACTGTTATCTGGTGAAGGTACGCACCGCCGATTCTTCCTCTCTGATGGATCTGATGCGTAATTCATTCAGTAAAATTCCAAATATTCTGTCAACCAGAACGACCATCGTTTTGGAAACAGTAAAAGAAGCGCAGCAATTAGTAATACCGGAAAGTAAATAGACATGAATACTCAGCAGGATCATGCACCGTCAACATGGATGGTAGCTGTCGCGTTTGCCATCGTATACATCGTATGGGGCTCAACTTATTTTTTCATTCACAAAGCACTTGAAGGTTTTCCACCATTTTTCATAGGCGCATTCAGGTTCATTACAGCCGGGCTGCTCATGATGGTGTGGGCAGTGATTCAGGGTGATAAAGTATTTGCATTTAAGAATATCAAACCGGCAATCATCACCGGCTTACTTTTACTGTTTGTAGGAAATGGAGTGGTGATCTGGGTAGAGCAATTTCTTCCAAGTGCCATGGTGGCCATCATGATTTCGTCATCTCCTTTATGGTTCGTATTACTCGATAAACCCAAATGGAAGGAAAACCTGAGCAACAGATCAACCATAGTAGGCTTATTAATTGGCTTTGCGGGAGTGATATTGTTGTTCAGCGAGCGGGTGCTGAGTACGTTCACCAGCCTGAACAGCGGCAGAGATTTATTCGCCATGCTTCTGGTGATCATCGGGTCTATGACCTGGGCCGGCGGGTCACTCTATTCCAAATATAATGCGACACAGAATACGGCGGTCGTAAACAGTACCTGGCAGATGCTTGCAGCAGGAATTGCGTTTGTTCCCGGAAGTATACTGTCAGGTGAACTGAATAGACTGGATTTTGCTGCGGTGCCTACAGCTTCGTGGCTGGCCGTTCTTTATTTGATCGTATTCGGATCGATCATTGGTTTTAGTGCCTATGTGTGGCTGCTGAAGGTTCAACCTGCTACGAAAGTGAGTACTTATGCATATGTAAATCCCGTGGTGGCAGTGTTACTGGGGATCTTCTTTGCCGGAGAATCAATCACAAAAATGCAGATATTGGGCCTTTTCATCATTTTATTCAGTGTGTTGATGATTAATTTGAGGCAATACAGAACTGCACGGGCTGCTGCCTGAGCTTACGGAATTGATCAAAAACAAAATTGAGCAGGAAACATATCGTCCTGCTCATTTTGCGTATTAACCTCCTGCTACTTTTTAATGAAGCGACGTGTAGATACCCGACCGTCTACTGTCGTGATCTGAAGAAGATATAGTCCTGCGGACAAACTGTTGATTTCTATTTTATCGAACCTACCCGTTTGGGTCAATACCACTTTCCCTTTCGGATTCAGGACTTTCGCCCCTGTAATATTTCGCCAATCCCTCTCAGTAAATGTGATGTAATCTGTTGTCGGGTTAGGATGAAGGATCGGCTTTAAGATCAATTCAAAATTTGCGCTTACAACAGAGCTATACGCGTATGTTCCATCCAGATCCGTCATTTTAAGGCGGTATAAATTGTCGCCCCCGAGCGGTGAACGATCCGGGAAAACGTAGTTTAATAGCTCATCACTTTCACCTTTGGCATTTACCATTCCAATTGCCGTCCACGCAGACTCCTTCACTCTGCGTTCAACTGTAAAATGGTCAGCATTACTTTCAGAGCTTGTCTTCCATGAAAGCTGCGTCGTCCCGCCTTCTTTGTGCGCTTTGAACTCAGCAAGCCTGACCGGCAACGGATAGGTAAAACATGTGTTATTGAAATTGAAAGTGCCTGCCTGACTGATATCACCACCCACCACTACTGGTCCCTGAATTGCACTTGGATTACCAGCTGCAGTTAAATCTGCACCGGGAGCGAGTATACCACCCTGAATGATGAAACCGCTCACCAAAATATTAACTGCGTTGGGAAAATTGAAAAGCGTTTTCGTCGCATAGGTGCTCACCATTGGCGTACCTCCGCCTGTCATTGTGAGGGAGGTATTCAGGACGTTAATCAAAATACCTGATCCCTGTGGAATATTTACGAAGTTGATAGCAGTAACATTACTTTCGGTAAATGTGACATTAAATACATAGTTCCGGATCGTGTTATCGCCTGTGAGTGTAAGCGAAGCACCAGAAGAAATAGGATCGGGCGATGAGGTGGCCGGCAATGATGCATAACCAGCACTTAACCCTGTGTAATGTTGCTGCAAGCCACTGAAATCTAACCGGCCTGTCTGGCTGGTACTGGTTCCCGTACCGGTAATTGTCGGGAGCGGTGTCTGCGTATTCAACGAGCCATAGTGAAAATTACCTTTAACAGACGCCACCTGACCCGATCTATTTGTATAGGTGCCATTTACAATAAAGTTATCTGTGTTATCCGGTACCTGATCTGAGCCGCCCACGGAAAATCCTTGATTAGGACTGTTCAATGTAAAATTACCACCCACCGCGAGTCGGCCATCTGATGTTCCGGTTACGGCTGAATAGTCTCCTAAAACAATAACATTGAAATTCCCGTCACCGTTAAAACCTGACCCGAACAGACTGGATGGTACAGCCAGATCATTGGTGCATTGCGCAAAGGTCGACATACTTTGCAAAGAAATCAGTCCTGCCGCTAGTAACGCCGGACAGCGCATTAATAGATTTTTGTAATTTTTCATACCAATTGTTGAGGTTAAGGGTGATGCTTGAGATGTGGGAGACGAGGTCTCCCGCACCAGACGTAAGAGTTACCGCCAGTAAGGCATTTCTGCATTTTTGAGTATTTCCACACGGTTCTCTCCGCTCAGATCCATTGAGAACAGTGATTTTTCTGAAAACCCATCGTTACTTGTATTTGTAAAAATAATTCTGGCGCCATTAGGCGAGAAACGGGCATCCAGATCATTGTTCCCGCGGGTTTTCCCGATGGAGATGTCTGATGATATACCGGTCGCAACATCGACTGTGAAAATACGAGAGTCGAGCTGACGTCCTTCGATGTTCTGGAAGTTGCTGACATCCAGTGTAAACAGTGCGGTTTTGCCATCTGTAGAAAAGTCCGGGTTACCCATTTTACCTGGTCGTCCCGTAACCAGTTTGGTCAGTACACCAGTGGCAGGGTTCACCATGTACAGTTCATTGTCGTATACAGTGCTGCCGGTTACCCTGGCAATGATCTTATTACCCTGTGCCGTCCAGTCGCATCCGGCGAAGAACCGGCCTGTAGGCGCCTCGGCTACAACACGTAAGCCACTTCCATCGGTATGCACTGCATACAGTTTATCGTAATATGGATATAGAATTTCAAGTCCGTTGGGCGACCAGCAAAACGACAAATCCATCAAAGCTACACCTGCAATCGGTACGACCGTCACACGTTTTAGTTCTTTACCAACCCTATTCGAAATGTAGATATGCGGATCCGTGTTGACATTAGATATAAACGCGACCTTCTCGCGATTAGGACTTACCACCGGTCGCCAGTTGCCGCCGAGGGTTGTCAGCTGAATGGTTTCGGTTCCGTTTGAAGAAAAAATCTGATAGTTCTGGTTTACCTGTCTGCTGAAAATATAAGCGTGATCCGGAATGGGACGCGTTTTGAATGACCATACTTCACTGTAGACAGGCTTGTTGATACTATCTGTAGTGATCACCTGCCAATAGTATGTTGTGGCGTATTCCAGATTATTCACAACCAACGTATCCGCATGCAACCCGCTCGCCACAGGCACTGTTGTAGGTTGTCCCTCTTTGAATAAAATTACACTGTAACGCAGCGAATCTTTATCGGGATCAGTAGTTTTCCAGGCCAATACAGTCGACAAGGCTACATCCTGGGCATTGTGAGCCGGCTTCACCACTGTGGGCATCAGCGGTGCCTTATTCTGGTTATTGTCAAGAATGAGAAATACTGAAACCGTAGTTGTCTTGTTTTCCTCAACGTCTACAGAGGCCAGGTCGGTTTTGTATTTATCAACGGTAGTTTGTATGCTGTATTTACCAACCGGCAGACTGTCCACACGAAAATTCCCGGCTGAATCAGGCGTAATGTTTTTGCCGGACGGACTGATACGTACCAATACATTTTCCAATGGCTGTTTCCCATCCAGCGTCAGCACCTGACCTGAGATCGACCCATACAATTTGGGTTCTATAAATACTTCTTCGGTGCAGCCCGTCAGCATGAGCAGAAAGAGTGCGCTCGTCAGGCAAAAACGAAGCATATTTGAAAGAGAATATATGATTTTCACGATGTTTGAGAATTTAGAATGTTGGAGATCACAAGGAATTAGACTTTGACTTTTTCGAGTAGCCGCCGCCCAGGTATATAGACAGCCCCATCGTAGCCCTCCAGAAGGAGTCGTTGAACGAGCCACTGATCACAGAGTCAAACTCGTCTTTGATGAAGTAGTTGTATTGACCGGCAATATTCAGCCCCACACTTCGTCCAAGTGCATACTCAATACCAAATCCCCCGTTAATCATCCTGTCCTTTTTCCCTTTAAATTCAAAAAATGCGCTATTTCGGGTTGCTGTAACTCCCCCTCCGATTTGTATAAAAGGATTAATTTTTTGTAAAGGCAATGTCCTGTATTGCAGATTTACTTCACTGATTGTGACATCTCTTGTGAAATACTGTTTAGCAGCAAGTGTTGCAGACGTCACATGTAATTGCAGGTTCCAGTTTCGGGTTAGTCCTACATTGAGTGCCGCGCCGAAGCCAAATTTGTTAACCGGATTGGCATAATCTCCGGAATACCTCAGCAGAGAAATTTCAGGCATGATGGAAACACGACCACGCTGCACGTTGTTACGTGCTCCATATACGTCAGTCTCTTGCGCCTCTTTTTGTTCCACTTCATAATCCTTCAATGCAGCGCTCAATTTTTCACCGCCTTTAGTATCCGCGTTCCACAAACCATCCCTTACACCTTCAATAATCATCGACTGAACCGACTTTTCGATCGCCTCCGTGACAGCCATTTGCGACGGTTCATTCGTAGTATATCCGGTTTCAGTTTCCATCAACCGTTTGAAGCGCACAAACCTGAACAGACTGGCATTAACGGATTGAGATAGAATGGTCTTGGATGTGTAAACAGTCTTCAGAATTTTACCGGTTTTGGTAGCCACAGCACGCAGATACACCGTAACGCGGTCCTGACGGTACTGAGCAGAGCCACCTGCTCCGAAGTATTTGAGACCTGCACCACCAGTGATTACATTGGCGTCGTAGGAGACGATTCCACCCTCCAGTATAATCCCTGCGAAAAGCAAGGGAGGCAGATTTTCATTTTCGGGTTTGAATTGCGCCATACTCGAACGAATAATCTTTCGCTCGTTGAGCAGGTTACTCACATTTTCACGCTCGATGGCTACAAACCAGCCACTTTCTTCGAGGGCTTTCAGCAGAATATTGGTGGCACCCTGGGTTACTGCCGTCGAATAGTTTATGCCGTTTTCTGAAGGTTTGTATTGACCCGTCTGATCGCGAAACTTATATACCGCTGCAACCAGCTTTTCGGTAGGTGGCGGCAGGGTGCGTAATGTGGAAGTAAGACCGGTGTCTTCTCCCAGGCGGGCTCTTTTTTCTTTGGTAGGCTGATGGAAGTAAGAGCTGCATCCGTTGAGAACCGCAAACAGGATTCCCGAAAAGAGATACAGAAACTGCCTCTTGATGAGTAATTGCTTCATTTTGATAACAGGAAGAGTGAGGGTTAATATTTCTCCGGGTAAGAGAAAATAATTTTTCCGTAGAGAGGTTAATTTTTAGTAATAGGGCACTGTGATGGACGTTTCCCCACCTTTGCCATCGGTGATCCGCACGACGAGTCCTTCCGAACCGGGCGACACATCTACGACAAAATCGCCGTATTGATAGGTGCCTTCCTTAATTCCTTCCTCACCGAATTGGTTTGAAAAAAGCTGGCGCGAAAGTGTACTGAGCAATTGCCTGTTCAAGCTGGTAGTGAAGTCGGTGAGCGCGTCGGTTTCTCTTCCCGTGGAAGAGGATCTGGCGGCCAGGGGGTCTTTGGTTTTGTCCTGAACCTGTGCTGAGCTCAGCAGCCAGTTGTAATTGAATGTGTCACCGCCGAATGATGGATTCTGCGGGCGGTAAACAAATGATTGGGCAAAAGCAGCATTTTGGAGGAGGACAGCTAATAAAAAGCTGACGTAAAGTTTTTTCATAACGAATGATGATTGAGTCTCAATTAAAAAATGCCAGATCCTGACTGATCTTTGGTTCCAAGCTGATTTTGAATTTCCTGGTAACCAATAAAATACTGTAGTACATACTGAACTGCCTCTGCCACCTGCGCTTCCATAGCCTCGGAGCGTGGCTGCACAAATTGTTGCCATACAAGCAAATCACCTACTTTGATCGCCACCATATTGCTCAAACCCGGCGACGGAATTTCTTCCATTTCAATAATAAGCTCTTCGTTCGCTTTGACACTCGAATTAAATTGGGCTTTACCCGCAGAATCGAGTTGCATGCCGGCCCATTGTCTGTAAAATTCTTCATACAAATCGCGTCCAATTTTGGTTTTGGTATTGTCGAGAATAAACATCGTCGAACCGTTTTCGTCAAAGGCAGATTCGTCAAGCGGATCCATAGAAAACAGGCTGCCACTATTGAGTAGTGATTCTTCCGTTTCCTGTTGCGCATGAGCAAAACATCCGGAACACAGCAAAACAAACAACAGAAAAATCCGTGTCATGGCCGTCCTATCAGCGAGTTACTTTCAATGATGATACGCATGCCTCCGGTCTGTTCAATTTTCATTGATTCCAAAGGGGTGATTCCGCCTTCGAGGGTCAAGTTATTGTTCCCATCTTTCTGACTAATTCTGACATCGACGCCGTTGGAGGTGATGTTGTTCATTTGCAGTTGGTTACCGTTACCATCCTGCGTAAGAACATACTGACTATTCGTCCCCACAAAATCCATGTTCAGCATATTAGCATCTCCAACCTGGCTGGTCACAATGTTATTCCCGTTACCGGTGAGATTGAGATTTAACGTATTCTGATTTCCCGTTTGAACAGCATTGGCATTAGAGCCCGGTTTACCCGTACCGCCGTAAGTTGAGATCACAGTTATTCTGGCAGGATCAGGTAAGGCACTGAGTGACTGCGAAAAAGATCCGAACGTGGCTTCACCGGGGATTTGCTGTGCATGTAAGGTGCCGAAACAGAGGGCGGTAGGAATTAAAGCGATCAGGAGATTTTT
>DASYHR010001094.1:0-7926 GCA_035998385.1 Dyadobacter sp.
CATCAGCACTGATCATCGCAAGAATTCTGTCAAACTTCACGTCGGCAGCACCTACTTTACTTGCGAGGTAGTTCAAAACTTCACCTTCCATCCTGCGGATGTCAGTTTGTTTCTGACTCAATACCGCAAGTGCAGCAGCTACAGGAGTTTGTGCGAAGTTCAATTCTGCGAAATCCTTATTTCTCTGATCTTTGTTATCTTTTGCAACAGGATCATCTTTTCCATCCATAGCAAGAGGCATGAATTTGTTCTGCGCGATGTTGTTAAGCTGACTGGTATATCCATTCAAACTCTCTTTCAGTTTGTATGCTTTACCATTTTTCTGTCCGCCAACCATCAGCTCAGCTACTTTACCTTCTTCCTGAGGATTTTTGATTCCTCCTTCTTCATTACGACCACCACCTGCATCAGCAATAATTTGCTGTTTCAGACCATTCAGTTCGTTAATGATATCCGTAGAATATTTTCTTACGTCATCAGCTTGTTTCATCACCGCAACATCAGCGGCACGGTTACCCGATTTTTCAACAGCTGCTTTTATTTTAAGTACCGTTTCCTGGTTAATCTTGTTGGCTGCTCCGGAAGATAGTTCCAGAGAATTATTCAGGAGGATGAATTTCTCTATGATCGCTGAACTTACCTGCAATGCGAGCATTGCTGTAAGTACCAGATACATCATTCCAATCATCTTTTGACGGGGTGTTTCTTTTCCACCTGCCATATTGTTCAGTAATCAGTTATCAGTGATAGAATAATTTTAAAAGCACAAACAACGTCTCATTCCCGATCTGCCTGTACTGCAATTGTATTATGCATTACCACGCATAGCGGTCAGCATATTACCATAAATACCGTTCAGAGAAGAAATGTTGGTTGTTAACTTATTCATCTCACTCTTGAATACCTGCGATTCTTTGGTAGCATCTGCCATGTTTTCCATAGCGGTGGTAAGGTTACCGTAGAATGCATTCATTGCTTTCAGGTGTTTCGTTGTATCCTGCAATTCAAGTTCATAAACTGCATTCAAAGCACCCATGTTTTTTGTGATCTGCTGGAACTGCTCACGGTACGACTGCGCATCCTTAGTCGCGTCAGCCATTGAAGTCATTGCATTGATAGCAACTCCGTAAGACTTATTCATATCGCCAATCGCTGCAGATGCCGACTTTACATTTTTAGCGTAGTCATTAGTAGCAACAGTTGCATCTGTAAGATCTGTAATTTTACCTACTGTGTCAGAAAGTGCACGGAAGTTTTTTCCAAGATTATCGAAAACGTCAGGAGAAATTTTGGCATTGTCCAGCATGTTATCAAGCTTGGCAGTAACACCGCTTGAAGGTCCTGAAGAAGCACGGTTGATGGCTGGCCCTGAGTAATCATCAGCAAGCTCAGGATAGACACGAGTCCAGTCAGGATCACGGTCTGACGACTGCGTCAATGTTTGTAGTGCGTAAAGTAAAAATATAAGTACCTCTGTGCCCAAACCGATGGTTAGCATTTCGCTACCTCCATCCCAGTGTTGAATTTTAAATAAAGCTCCTAAAATAACGACAGCAGCACCGGCGCTGTATATCGTTGGTACCAGTTTATCCCAAACAAAACTAGGTCCGCTATTCTTAGCCATACGAATGAAAATCGGTTACAGTGAAAAAATTTAGTTATTGTAATAAAAGTTGTGCGATGAGAAGGCCGTAAAAAAGAAGCAGTGTGAGTTACGCTGCTTCTTTTCTATGCAATATTCTTTTAACGGCGACGTGCGCTAGCTCCACCACGGTCGTTTACATTGTCCATTACACAGCGGAAACCGATGAAGGCACGGCGTTCAGTCTCATATTCGAAACTGCGTGTACCAGTCTGAAGGTAATATGCGATGTCTTTCCACGAACCACCTTTGATCACTTTACGTGGTTCATCAGGGTTGTCATATCTTGGGTTCATATCCCAAACAATGGCAGTGGCATTATCAGTGTAAGCATCTGAAGTCCATTCAGCTACGTTACCTGCCATATTATACAGTCCAAAGTCATTAGGATTGTAAGCATTTGCAGGAGCTGTATATGGATAGCCATCTGCGTCGTAGTTGCCACGTTGTGGCTTGAAGTTTGCAAGGAAGCATCCTTTGGCATTCATGGTGTAAGGGTTACCCCATGGATATTTAGCAACGGCACGTCCACCTCTTGCAGCCCACTCCCATTCCGCCTCAGTCGGCAAACGGAAACCAGTTGAATGGAATTGATTTTCCTGATTCTGGAAATCGTGAAGCAGATTTGTTCTCCATTTTGAGAAATACTGCGCACCTTGCCAGCTTACACCTACAACAGGGTAAGTATCAAAGCCAGGATGTTGGTAGTAATATTCAACAAAAGGATCACCATTAGAATATGCAAAGTCTTTTTTCCATGAAGTTGTATCAGGATAATATTTAGACATGATTTCTTCTTCTCCCAATACTGAAACGGAGTCAACAAGAAGGGCATCAACAAACTGGCGATACTCATGGTTGGTAATTTCAGTATCATCCATATAGAAAGAACTGATCGTTACTCTGCGGTTCATGTTGTTCATTGACGCAGCTATATCCTCGTCGGCCTGTCCCATAATGAACGACCCCGAAGGAATTACTACCATACCGGCAGGAGTAGTTTGCTTATATCCTTTACGGGCAGTAGCTGTAATCTCTCCGTTTGAAATTCCGCTTTCTTCCTTCCCTCCCTTTCCAAACTTGCTTTTAATAAATCCGCAACTTTGCATGAGCATAAGAGCGGCTACCAAAAGCAGGCTTTTGACTCCATCCCGATAGAACACTTTCACATTCATAGTGGTTTTGTAAATTTGAGTAATAAATGATAGCCTAAAAACGTCGGCAGTAATTATATAGTATACTTAAAATAAAAACAAAGGTAACAAATAGGTTAGCAGAAGCTTAAACCATAAATCCGGTCATTATTCTCACGCAACAATCCGGATATCCGTCATAACGCTGGAAGTACACCTATTGATATACCCCCGGAAAATTTTACAAATATAAATTAAAGTTTCGCAAACTGGACTTCACAAATCTGTAAGTCAAGAACAAAAAAAGGCTTTTTTTGCACTCTGATGGCACTAAATGATATTTTTTACATTTAGCATATAACTATATTACGATCAGAATCTAAACCTTGGCGTGCGGATGATTGTCTTTTTCCCAAACTTTGGAGAAGGTAAATCATATGACAACATCACTTCAAAAGACGATGCTGATTTTGCTCTGTTCCCGCCTATTACAAGATCATAAGCTCCTGACAAACGTAAAGATTGATCAGATAAAAGGTACAAACCTCCCATAGCGATGATGTACGCATCCTGATGACGGTAGGTACCACCGACCCAAAACCTTTTATTAAAAGTAACCGTAGCACCACCTTCTACAGAATAAACCGCAAGATCAGATTTTACTAGAACGATTGGCTGCACGTCAAGCAGATAACCCACTTCAAGGTTCAGTCCCGCATTCAGGTAGACAGTTCTGGCAAGAGGATTGGTTGCCAGGTCAGAACCAAAAGAATATTTAGGTTGCAAAAGGTGATTCATAGAGAGGCCTATATGAAACGTCTCGTTTTCATATCTCGCCCCAACGGAAACATCGGGATTCATTTGGCTGACAACACCAGTCTGAAGAAGAGGATCATCAGCGTCGATAGGTCTCAATCTGTCAAAATCCATGGCCTGCCTGAAAATACCCGCACTTGCCCCTACCTGGAGATCGCCGCCCATTAGCGGTATCTTATAAGCCGCAGATACTTTGAAATCCTGATGAGAAAGTGGACCCGTGCGATCGTTTAATGCATAAAATCCTATCCCAAAATTCTTAACGGGCATACTAAAAGAAAACAGTTGGGTAGAAAGTGCTCCGCCCTGATCACTTGGATTTGTTGCTTGATAACCTGCATACTGAGTTCTATGCACAAGTTGAAAGCGTGTTGCACCTCCTGCTCCTGCAGCTGCCGGATTGAAATAAAGCTGGTTTAATGAGAACAAGCTGAATTGTGCATCCTTCTGAGCCACAGCACCTGACGAGACAAATATCAAAAGAGCAAACAGCCGGGTACATTTAATATGTTGTGAGATAAACGTCAATGCCATGCCGCTAGGTTGGGTTTAAAGGATTCGCTCGTGTATTTTATGAATCAATAACGCATATTGCTGAAAAAAATTGACAAAGTCATGAAAAAGGCCGGGAAATTTTCCCGGCCTTTTTCGTCAATCTTGTTCTTACTTATTGTTGGCTTCCTTGATGTAAAGTTCAAGTGCACCCGTCATAGAAGGAGCATTGGGTAACGGTGCCTGAATATCAAGTATCAATCCTGCATTTTCAACTGCTTTTGCAGTCGTCGGACCAAAGGCCGCTATACGTGTAGCATTCTGTTTGAAATCAGGAAAATTGTCAAATAACGACTTGATTCCCGATGGACTGAAAAACGCAATGATATCATAAAATACCTCGGTCAGATCTGACAAGTCAGCAGACACGGTCTGGTACATGGTAGCTTCAGTGAAGTGGAATTCTTCTGTATCAGCAAATTCAGGAATATCGTTCTTCCGTACATCAGAACAAGGGTAAAGGAATTTCTCCTTTTTGTGCTTGCGCATCAGCTCAATGAGTTCAACAGCAGTTTTTGTACCTGCAAAAATCTTTCTTTTGCGGATCACAATGTACTTCTGAAGATAGTTGGCAGTTTGCTCTGAAATACAAAAGTACTTCATAGTAGCCGGCACCTCAATTCTCCCCTCATTGCAAATTCTAAAAAAATGATCAATCGCATTACGGCTGGTAAAAATAACCGCGGTATGATCAAGAATATTCACTTTTTGTTTACGGAACTCTTTGTAAGAAACTCCGTCAATTTGGATGAAGGGACGAAAATCTACTTTGACATTGTACTTGCGTTCTAATTCAAAATAAGGGGAATTTTCGTCTGCTGGTCTGGATTGGCTAACCAATAGACTGGTAACTTTTGTTAACCGATCCTGATCAAATTTGATAGTCTCACTCATGTATAAGCCTCAATTAGTTTATTCCCGCTGGTACGGAATAGCTACAATGCAAACTTTATACCAACGATCAGCGGGATTATTTCAATGACGCAAAGGTACGAAAATAAATACAGATTAATAAAAGTACCCGGTGGAGTGGTAACGATATACAGCGTTATAAAACGGATGGTATAAAAAATGAGGAAGGGAATCAAAATGTACGGGCGCATGGAATCCAGCCATAACGGACCGTTGAAGGTTAGCATAAAAACAAGAAGAAAAACCGCTACATAAAACAGGTAAGATGATTGTACTATTTTAATAAAAACAATATCTACAAGTTTATCCAGGTTCAACATATTCCCGATCATTACCATGAGAATGTACTTCCCGTAATACAATAAAAAAAATATCCCTGACAGTATGAAAAAATCACCCGCGAGCTGGAAGGCATTCCCTTTCTCTGAAAGAATTGTACTTACCGAGAATATATTAATTTTATTGACGGCTAAAAAAATAACGACAAAGCTGCTCAACATCGCCACAACCCATACAAACAATATGATGCTATTGCTATAGGGTTTGTAAAACTTGGTAAGCGGATCCCGCGGATCGTTTCTCAGAAAGTCAATGGGATTTATCAATCTTGTAAAAGCCAGGGGATTGGTATTGTGAAGCCATGCACTCAGCATGAGTACTACCACCATAGCCATCACGGCAAAACTGCCAAACGGAGAAAAGTTGATTGGCTTGATATTGATAAAGCTTGATGTCCCCGGTTGTAACCCAAGCGCATCGTTTGTTCGCCTCTGGTTACACAGCACAAGGTCTTTATCCGCAATTCCGGCACTTCCGTATACGGTAAAAAGAAGTTCGTCCCTTTTGTAAATTTTATATAGACTGTCTACACTAAGAATGAGCCATTGCTGTGCAGGCACCTCCTTTTGTAAGGCTCCATCTAAAAACAGATAACTTTTGCCTTCCGTTTTAAGTAATAAAAAGTAATTACGGTTTTTAACCAAATCTACATAAGTGCTTACATACCTGGAATCATCATTGACTTCCTGTGAATAGGGTACATGGTTTTTATACTGACTATTGTAAACAAGCCAGTCGTTCTGGTAATTGTAGATAGGGAAAAACTGCTCGGGAGGAGTAACCTGCGGACCAGCAAAGGAGTGACTCCCGGTGGACAGCAGGATTGTGAAAGCCCAAAAGAGGAATGAAAGTATGGACTTCATCGTGTATTAAAAAGGGCGGGGTTTCCCCAGCCCTCTTGAAGTATTAGTAAGATAAATGATCTTTTATTTTCTACCTAAAGCAATAAGCATTGTTTCGCCGATCAATGCAGGTGATTCTGCAACGAAGATACCTGATTCCTTCATGATACGGATCTTTGCTTCTGCTGTATCATCAGCTCCACCGATAATGGCACCCGCGTGACCCATACGACGACCTTTTGGCGCTGTCTGACCTGCGATGAAACCAACAACCGGTTTCTTATTTCCTGTTGACTTGATGTAGTGAGCAGCATCTGCTTCCATACTTCCACCGATTTCACCGATCATTACGATGGCTTCAGTTTCAGGATCATTCATCAAAAGCTCAACCGCTTCTTTGGTTGTAGTTCCGATAATCGGGTCACCACCAATACCGATAGCTGTTGTTTGTCCCAAACCTACACGTGTAAGCTGGTCAACCGCTTCGTAAGTAAGTGTTCCTGATTTGGAAACGATACCTATAGTACCTTTTGTGAAAATAAAACCAGGCATAATACCTACTTTACACTCATCGGCAGTAATAACACCAGGACAGTTAGGACCAATCAAACGGCAGTTTTTACCTTTGATATACTCCTTTGCCTGCATCATATCCTTTGTAGGAATTCCTTCTGTGATACAAACTATGACACCAATACCAGCATCAGCGGCTTCCATAATAGCATCTGCAGCAAACGCCGGTGGCACAAATATGATAGATACATCTGCTCCGGTTGCACGTACTGCCAGATCAACGGTATTAAAGACAGGTCTTTCAAGATGAGAAAGTCCGCCTTTGCCAGGTGTAACACCACCTACCACGTTTGTACCGTACTCAATCATTTGCTGGGCATGAAAAGAGCCCTCAGAACCCGTAAATCCCTGAACTATAATCTTAGAATTTTTATTAACTAAAACGCTCATGTTGGTAAATCTGTTTTTTTGGTAAAAGTAGGACGAAAAGCACGAAGTAGCAAAATGTAGCCATAATTTGTAAATTGCTTTTTTGAGATTATTCCGCCTTTTTCAGATATGCCCATTAATCCCAACTTATTTTCAAACCTGACACTTTGCCTGACGGGCATCTTCGTTTTTTATAAGTATCTCAACCGTCAACCCTACTTCAACCGACTGCTTTGGGGTATATTTCTTCTCAGCATTTCACTCACTGCTTTCACCGAGCTTATTATGCTTACCGGGCTGAAACTTCCGGACAATTTCCCTGTGATAGCACTGGCTCTCGAACGAACATTGGGCTCAATAGCAGTCGTTTCGGCAACATGGTGCCTGATCATGCGCTATAAATCCGGGGAATTTCTTTTCTATTCTACAGTGGCAATAGGGCTGCTTCTTTTTTATTGTATCGTAGGGTACCACGTCGAGTTCATGGGGCTGATCATTCAACCTTTATGCCTTATCATTACCTTGTTGATATGCTGTCTCGGACTCGCCGGGAAACAAACCAGTGCCTTGTGGATCATATTTTCAATGATGTTTGTCGCGCTGGCTACCAAATCAAGGGAAATTCCCATCCCGATGAGCCCACTGGATATCAACCGTTATATGATGACACTCGCTGTTGCATGCTCAGGAAGAGCGCTGAGGGACGAATTCAAAGTCCTTTTCTAATCTTTTGTTTTTTTCAAACAAT
>DASYHR010001100.1:0-2070 GCA_035998385.1 Dyadobacter sp.
GCTCACCTTCAAACGGAACGGATATTTGGAAGTGAATTTCACTGTATCACCGATCAGATACCTCCATAAACCAGCATTCGTTGAGATAACCAAAGCGTAATTGACGCCTATTTCCACTTCATCAAGAAGTAATGCTTTGGGATGTTGTTTTCCAACTTCATCCATCGGTATAAACTCATAGAAAATACCGTAGTCAAGCATCAATAACATTTCACCTACCCGATTAAGATCGTCCTGGATAGCAAAGAATCCTTCGGAAGCGCTGTAGGTTTCAAGGTATGTTACCCGATCAGAAGGGAAATATTTGCTGGTAAATAAGTCGCGGTAAGGTTCAAATGATACTGCTCCGTGAACAAAAACCTCAAAATCTGGCCACACTTCGAGCATATTGCTCTTTTTCGTACGCTCCAGAATCTGATCAAGCAAAACGATAGTCCAGGTGGGTACGCCAAGAATGCTGGTTACATTTTCCTGAGAGCAGATAGACGCCATCTTGTCAAGCTTACTTTCCCAGTGGTCCATCAAAGCCACTTCCAGCGGGGGAGTGCGCATGAATTCGCCCCAGGCCGGGAGGTTTTGCATGATTACGGCAGATACATCACCTACCTGTGTATAATCGTCAAAGGGATTGGCATGTAAAGTTCCGCCAATAGATAAACCTTTACCATCAAAAACGCGTGTTTCAGGACGGTTATGAATCAGCAGGGTCATCATGTCTTTTCCACCTTCGTAGTGGCAGTCTTCCAATGCTTCAGGTGACACTGGCAGGTATTTGCTGCGGGCATTGGTAGTTCCTGACGACTTGGAAAACCATTCAATTGGAGAAGGCCATAGTACATTTGGCTCACCTTTCAGAACCCGCTCAATATAGGGGTACAGTTCTTCATATGACGAAACAGGCACCTGATCCTGAAACTCCCTGATGGATTTGATCTGGCTATAGTTATGCCTTGAACCCCATTCCGTATATCGAGCTGTTTCGATAAGCTCGGAAAAAATACGTTGCTGGGTTTCAACCGGATTCTTCATAAACTGCTCTATCCTTTCGAAGCGGCGCTTCAAAAACCAGACAGTCATATCATTCACCAGCTTCATAACACGTTCAGTTGTAGATATTGAATTGTAATTCTGTAAAATTAACAATAAAAACGGTGAGAGAACAGCTTGTTACTGTTTCCCTCACCGTGTAAAATCTGTTTTTAAATGCTATGTCCTGGAACTGAACTTTCTGTAAAGAAAAAGAAGCAGAACCGATCCGAGAATAGCGATAAACAGACTTCCGATATCGAAGCCATCTACCTTGCCATATCCGAAGAATGAAGATATCCATCCACCAACAACGGCACCGGCGATACCAATCAGCATTGTTACAATAAATCCTCCGGGATCTTTACCGGGGTGAAGTGCTTTGGCGATTGCTCCTGCGAGGAGCCCTACGATAATCCAGGATAAGATGCCCATCTGTTTTTGTTTAGTGTGACAGTATGGTTGTCAATATACAAAAACTTTGCCGGAAGAATTATCCAAAACGAATTGCAAGTACTCAGGCGTTTTTAACGGTCAAAAAACATATTACTACCACCTGCTTTGTTTCCGATGGAAGAGCCTATTTCCAGATATGCGGGCGTACTTGCCTGCGCTCCGCTTCTCGCCAAAGGAGCGCCTGTAATTACATTCATCGATGTGGCCAGCAACGGATCTTTGAGACTTCCGTAAGGATATAATTTCGTTCCTTCTATCACAGTATGTGTAGGCGTAAAACCTACGGAGTAGTCTGATTTTTTCAGGCTGTTAAATGATTTGGTAACAATAGGTTGCATGCCCCATTTGATACCTTTGTCTTTACCCGTGATCGTGATTGAACCCACGTTTTTTCCATAAGTTACATCACCTACGAGCGTCACATTCATAAAAGGCTTGAGGCCATTGATCAGCAACTCACTCGCAGAAGCAGAATTTTTGGAAGTGATAATGACCAGATTAGTCAGATTTTGACCAATGTTCTGAGATTTGGCCTGGAATTTCTCATAAAAGAAACTCGCCCCATATTGCTTTTCGAGAACGGGCGTA
>DASYHR010001108.1:0-2706 GCA_035998385.1 Dyadobacter sp.
CCACCAGACCCGCAATTCCGACCAGCAACTTTTAGTTTTTGAAACGGTCCACAAAAGCACCCACGGGAGTCTGCACGATGACACCGGCAAAAGTTGCCAGCGATGTAGCTATGCCAATATCCCTCAGATTCCAGTGTTGGGACGAAAGTAAATATATCCCCAAAAATGGTCCAATGCCGTCGCGAACATCGGCAAGTGTAAAGTTGATCAGATCCAGGCCCCTTAGTGACCTTGCTTGGAAATTGCCCATCAGGATTTAAAAATGAAGTATACCGCACCGACCAGCAAAGCAAAACCGATTAGGTGGTTGGTTGTGAACTGCGTATTTTTAAAAACAGTCACGGAGAAAATCATAAAAATGATCAGCGTGATAACTTCCTGAATAATCTTAAGCTGCACAAGGGAAAATGGTCCTCCCATTTCAGACGATCCGATTCTGTTGGCAGGAACCTGAAAGCAATATTCAAAAAACGCCAGTCCCCAGCTTAAAAGGATAATTGCCCACAACGGCGTTGTGGCGTGACCGCCCTGCTTGCTGAAAAATTTGAGATGCCCGTACCAAGCCATTGTCATGAACGCGTTGGAGAGCACAAGAAGTCCGATAGTTGAAATGTATTTGCTCATATAAAAGAAAGATTAGTCTGGCAGCAACCTGCCACCAGACCAGGTTGGCAATTATTTGACCAGATATTGTTGGCTATTTACGGTAATTGTGCCGCAACGGATGATCTTATAGTCTTCAAGTGAAACTTCTCACTGTTTTTTGGATCTCTGGCTTCCTGAATAGGATATTGCAGCGCCTTTGCTCAAAGCAGTTCCAAGTTGGGCAGCCACGTGTGGCGGTAAACGTAGCAGGATTTTATCATCCAGAAACAGTCCGTTTGTATTGCCGGCCCTGTCTGCTTGTAAGCCTGTAATCTTACCGGTTCCGGTCAATATTTTTTCTTCTGGTAGAGAGGCGGGGGCTGTGGGCGACGCTTCTGAGATGGTCTTACCGGCGGCATCCAGGCTGACCAATCTTACTTCCCTGGTACCAAAAGGATTGGTTTGCATAACTCCTGATACAGCAATGTTCACACCAGGTTTGACGACTGGAGCGATTTGAGAACCCATGTGTGCAGGGAATTTGACGAACAAACTATCCACTCCATTGAGTATGTAAAACCCATCAAATACAAAATCTTCGTTTGCCTGTGGTTTAACGACTTTACCTTGTACCGTAGAAACGGGACGAAGCCTATTTTCGGCCGGACCACCAGGATGGGGGCGGGTACCTGGCCTGGTTAATCCTGCTACAGGGCCTGGCGCCTGTGCATAAGATATAGGAATATATGAAGTGTTTCAGGCACGAAGCTATATATAAACCAAATTATGAGAAGTGACTCCTAAGTACAGTTTCAAATGACTACTCTCTATCTTTTCTCCCAGGCCGCAAAACAAATCAAACAATACTTTTGCTGATGACTTTCAAAATGAAAATATCAGCAAAGTTTAGGGGTATTTTAAAACTTGAAGCTTTTATTCACCAGTATTTGTTCTGGACTGGCTACCGGCATAACTATTACGGGTCTCTTTTAAAGCAACAGTCAGACCTTAAAACCGCTTAAATCTCTGATTATAAAACATATATTAATTTACTAATACAAGTAATATGCCTAAATTAATGATACAATCTTTGCTTCTGTATTTTTCGTAAATGCCAAAAAGTAAACTTGGAAAATATGAAGACAGCTCAGAATCTATTCGAAAAATTTGATCATTTAGATACACAAATGAATCAATGGCTGGTAGCCAACAGTATCCACATCCTGAGATTTTGCATGGGTGCTGTTTTTTTAGGCTTTGGAGTGCTAAAGTTTTTCTATGGGGTGAGCCCAATTGAATCTCTGGCGACCCGTACAACAACGGTTCTTACGTTGGGTGTTTTTTCTGGCCACAGCGCAATGGTATTTGTTGCTGTGCTGGAATGTATTATCGGGATATGTTTTTTGAGCGCCAGGTTTCTTCGTGTTGGGGTGTGGCTACTTGCTTTACAAATGGTAGGAGCAATGTCACCTCTGCTGCTATATACCTCCGAGCTATTTCCCGGACCCCTCCACGCACCCACACTCACAGCCCAGTACATAATCAAGGACATCATTTTGATTGCAGCCGGAATGGTTATCGCATCCACCTGGACCGGAGCAAAAATTGTTGCCAAACGACAAAGTTTTCGTAACGCTTTGGCAGCGAGCCGTCCCAGAGTTTACAAAACAATTCAGGAACCTACCACAGGAAGCCAGCCTGCCCGATAAAAGCCTGGACCCAAGTGAATAGGGTTGATAGGGTGACTTCGTATCAAAAAAGAATAATTACCTGGCAAATAATTATTCTGATTACTATTTCTACTAATATTCTGGTGATAAAGCAAACAGATCAGACAACAACCTGGCTAATCAGGCTGAGTATGCTTTCATAGTCTCCTTTGGCTGCAATAACGGCCTTGAGCCACAACAATGTCATGGCAGGCTGTTGTAAAATCATAGCGGCAGACGCGCGGCCTGTCAGACGTTTACTAAAAATCAGCACTGAGCTTTATTAACATGATACACGTACCTGAATAAACACCCCTTTTAACATATAAAAGTGTTGCACTAAACCATTTTAAAAATAAACAGACAGACTTGTCTGTTCTTTCAGCTTATTCTTTTACATTTGTACAGTCCT
>DASYHR010001114.1:0-12789 GCA_035998385.1 Dyadobacter sp.
CTATTATTTTATGGATGAGTTTTTTGACCGTCAGTATCGCAGTGAGGAAAGGTTTGAAAGTTTGTTTGTAAATTTTGCTATTCTTGCCATTTTCATTTCATGCCTTGGACTGTTGGGGCTTGCTTCCTACAGCACCATGCAGCGAACCAAGGAAATAGGCGTAAGAAAAGTGATGGGAGCTTCGGTTGGGAGTATCGTTGGTTTGCTGTCGGCCGACTTTCTCAAATTGGTCATGATTGCCTTTCTGATCGCGTCTCCGATCGCGTATTACGGAATGTATCAATGGTTACAACATTTTGCCTACCGTACCGATATTCATTGGTGGGTTTTCTTAGTGGCTGCAATGTTGTCAGTGATGATCGCTTTTGCTACCGTAAGTTATCAGAGTATCAGAGCTGCCTTAATGAATCCTGTGAAATCACTCAGGAGTGAATAGGATTCAAGTGTACGGGGTATTGAGCAGGGGGTTAAAATCTTCCTGCTCAATACTTTGTAATACCTTATTTTATTTGATTTACAAAATCCTCAGAAACGCCTGAGAGGCTGGTGATTTTGGAAATATTGAAATTGGTGCATGGTAATTCTTTTCTTACCACAGAACCGCTGTCATTCAGAAACACAATAGATACCCTACTTCCAACCCCAGGGCGCTGCAGGATTTTCCACGGTTTGGGATAAATCAAAAGTGACTGTGAAAAGGCGGTCTGAGCCCATTCTTCGTAGATTATATGAGAATGATTTTTTATTTAACGTGATCCACCAAACATTTGTGGCTGCTTGTGGAAGCAAATCTGTGGTTTGTTGGTCGGCTGGGAAAACCTGAATTTCTGCGGATCCTGTATTTGTTGCTTTTCCGCCATACTGTGTTACTTTGTCTTCACTTCCATCTGCATGGCGATGGTCATGTTTAAGTTGAATCCGGTCATTTTCCAGCGTAAGTACCCATGTTCGGGATCTGTCTTCACCTACAAAAAATGGGATGCGAATAGTTTTTTCTTCGCAGGATCGCACATGCATCACCAATTTTTTCCCTGCAAAGTCATCATTTGCAGGTGTGCTTGTCAGACTGCCTTCAAACGATTTTCCACAGTGTCTTTGCAATGTTTCCCAGAATTTAACGGCCTGACTTTTATCTTGTGCTAAAGCTGTAAGAGAAGAAAAAATGAGGAGTACGGCGATTATATTTTTCATGCGGTAAGTTTTAATTAGAAGATGATTCGGGGCAACGATAGGACGTGAGAGTCCGTAATATGCAGCTATAGCTATCGATTCGTATCAATCATTTTGAGAGACATATTCGTGTTAATTTTATCGCTCCTGTTGCAAAGCGTTAAGGCTATTTGCACGAATTCAATGATGAAACAGGAGTGAGTAAAAACATAACAGGCGGCAGAGGTTAAAGTCTGCCGCCTGTTATGTTTTATTATTATTGAGAAATGCCGTGTTCAATGATTTTGCGAACCCTTCGCGTACCTGACGCTATAATTTTTTCGCCTATAATCTCTCCACCTTCCTGCAGATACTCAAAGTTCGTTTGTTCGTCTACGATCAGGCCCACATTAGCTGCATACTCCTTATAGCCAAGTCTGTATTGCAGAAGTGCCGTTGTGTCAGTTCGTTCGGCTACTTTAATGGTTTTGTCAAAATTCAGATTATTGACCGTAAGTGGCTGATTGATATTTTCATATTTATGAAGCGTACGGTAACGTGGATCCGTATCTTCTACTTTGAAATACCGGTATCCATCCCAGGTTACCTGAGGACTGTATGGAAAAACCAGTGGCATCAGGATTTCATTATCCAGGTTTACAATGACTTTATCGGGGTCATGGCGCACACTGTATTCTTTTGTCTTCTGCCATGCTTGTGATGCCGTGTTTCGGGTATATCTTGAAACGATGAAGACTTTCGCACCGCTGGAATCCTGGCTCACGCTTGTAACTTCATCCCTTTCCTGCCACGCTCTTAACACCGGATTAGCATTACCTGCAGAATATACCTCTTCATTTACCTGATAAATCTGAAACTGTCCGATTTCTAACGGATAGTAATTGTAAGGAGCTATCGGATCCGTTCCAGAGTCTTTATTACAGCTTTGAAGCAGGAACATCACACCCAGAATCATTCCTGAGAGCATGGTGGAAATACTACCTATTCTTTTCGTAAATATAATTTTCACAGGCGAGTTTTTTAATACGTATTGAAAACGTGGTTTACGTTTATTCTGGTATACTCCTGCAAATTTATAAAAACGACTTCTAAACCAGAAGTTTTTCGTGTAATCAGAAGCAAGCCCCACCTGCAAAAATCAACATTTTCATTTTCGAAGAAACCTATGTTCTGCGGATTATGGTATGTTTCCATCGGTAAATAAAGGGCTTTCATCTATCCATTCGACGAATTGGCAGATTGCACAATACATCGATTAAACTGCACTCCTAAAATTTCCTCTAACCATCATTAACAAACAAATTTAAATTTTAGAAACCATGAGAAAGACCATCATCGCCATCGCAGCATTAGCCTTGTTTACAGTAAACAATAGCTTTTCTCAGGCATATAAATCAAACGGACACGACGGCCCGGTATATGTAACAAGCAGCAGAACCAATACGAATACAAATGTTGCAGACATGGAATTGAGAGAGCTTGATCGCATTGTCTTTTTGAATAAAAGTCAGGAAAAAGAAATTGCGAAGATCAAGGATTATTATGCGAGAGTAGCAAAAAGCGCTAAGAAGTCTCAGACCTGGACCAGCATCAACCGTTTGGCCGAGCAGGAACGCCATGATATCCTGGAGGTATTAACTTCTGCGCAAGTCAAAAAATTAAATGCCTACCAATATGCAGCCAAAGACAACAACCGTAGCAGATTTGATAGCCGCGGCCGTCAGAATAGCAGAGGTTGATATTGACAGAAAAGTAAGTCATGAAATTAAAAATGAAACCATTTAAATCTTAGAAACCATGAAAAAGACCATCATAGCCATCGCTGCAGTTGCCATTTTTAGCATTGGAAACAGTTTTGCACAGAGACATACCCCTAACGAACGCGGGTATCGTTACGAACGGAATGACAATGCAAGAGAAGAGTATGAGATCAATAAGCTTGATCGCATTGTAAACCTGTCACGTAAGCAACAGAACGCGATTAAAAAGATTGAAAATCGTTACGACCAACTGGCAGTCCGCAACAGACGTCCGGTAAGTATGCAGCAGAAGCGTACCTGGGAGATTCAAAAACAGCATGAGATCATGGCCGTGCTGACGCCAAAGCAGCAGCAGAGATTGCTTGTTTATGAAAGAACCCAAAAAGGGTCTCCACAGGATAACTGGAAACGCAGAGGTTGATACCAAAAAGCCATGAAAAATAAGCTCCGCCGCAAGTCGAATAGATTTGCGGCGGTTTTTTTGTGTATTGAATTTTCACAGCAAGGAGATTGCCGCTTTAACGCCGAATAATTTGCATTATCTCCAACAGATTATTTCAATCCCTTTCGTTAGCCTTTTTTTCCAGTTCAACAAAATCTTCGCGTACCGGCGTGAAGCAGTCAATTACTTTGCATGAAGTAAGTGCTTTGGCTGAATGTGGTGCCCAGGAAGGTATAAATGCCGACATTCCGGATTTTAAAACTGTGCTTTCTCCATCAATTTCAAATTCCAGTTCTCCCTCAATCACATGGCACCACTGCTCATGTACATGGCTGTGCTCAGGCAACACAGTGCCGTTTTCAATGCTGAAATGGCAATAAGTCGCCTTTTCTGAATGTGCTACCGACCCGTATATCCCATCCCATATTTTAAATTTTGTACGGGTGTTGTAATCTATAAATGGCATTTGTTGTCTGTTTTTGAATTTCGAATAGAACGAACTGATTTCAGTTCCCAACGTGCTTACGCAGGAGCAGGTTCATCGAAATTAAACAATACTGGTAATTTGTGTTTACTATTTCTCCGACCCTTTAATCTACACCAGGTATTTTTGCGTAGGTTATTTTGAGCTGTCTGCAATTATCAACACAAAAGGTTAATAATCGCGATCGCCTATAATTAAGCTGAAACGCTTACATTTATGTTTCAAGTCAAGCTATTTTTCTAAAGCCCTTTTCTTTCATTTGCTTTATGCAATTTCTCAAAGTCCTTATTACCTCTTTTTTTATATTGATTCTGACAGGTAACGTTGTGAATAGTCAGACATTGACGAGGTACAAAATAGGTGCTGAGCTGGAGGCTGCGGGAATATATGCAACTGATCAACTTGCACCATTCTGGATAAGAAGCAATCAATACGGGGCAATTCCGCGGGATGCCCCTTCAACGCTGATCCAGGCTCGGCTTTTCCGCGACTATGCCAAGGTCGATTCTGTGAAAACGAGAAAGAAAAATTTTGACTGGGGATTTGTGGTCAATCCGGTTGCTTCGTTTGAAAAGGAAAATAAACTAAATGTTGTTCTGCCTGAAGCGCATGCGAAAATCCGTTTCAGGTTTCTGGAATTTTATGCCGGGCGCCGCAGAGAAGTGGTGGGATTGGGCGATTCTACATTAAGTTCAGGTTTCTATGCAGGTTCGGGCAACGCTATACCAATTCCCAAGATACAGATCGGTACAATAGGTTACGTACCATTTGCTTTCAAAAAGTTTTTGTCGGTCAATGCTTCTTTTGCCCACGGCTGGATAAACGAGCCCCCTTATATGTACGCCGCCAGGCTTCATCAAAAGCAGGTTTATTTTAGACTTGGTAAGCCAGAGTCGAAAACGAAATTTTATATAGGTATTAATCACCAGGTATTATGGGCAGGACATTCTGAATATCTTAAATCTCATCCTGATTTGGCGGAAAACGGGCAATTGCCGGATTCCTGGAAGCTTTATAAGTATGTGGTACTGGGTTTTACTCCCGAAAACTGGTATACCAAACAAGGCTTTACCTCTTTTGATAGTTACCGCATGGGAAATCACCTCGGCACTTATGATATCGCCCTGGAGACCAAAGTCAATGGAAACAGGTTGCTTATCTACCATCAGCATATTTACGAAGATGTGTCGAGCCTTGTGTTTCAGAATTTTCCGGATGGACTTTACGGTGTCAATATGGTTTTCAATCATACCAATCAATTTGGCAGGTTTAAGCTTACACGCCTCACTGCAGAAGTACTTTCGACCAAGGATCAGTCGGGAGACGAGTTTTACATCACCGGCAGCAGTTACCAGGGAGCCGACAATTATTTCAACCATAGTCAGTATACTCAGGGGTGGTCATACAGAAATGCAGTAATAGGTACACCATTTATTGCTCCACGTTCTGATATTGATCAATCCAAATTTTCTTCCCCCCGATTTTTTCCTAACAATCGTGTTGACGTTTTGTACCTGGGAGGGCAGGGGACGTACGACGAGAGGCTGTTATTCACTCTCCGAACTTCATTTAGCAGGAATTACGGTACACCCGGTGCTTCGTTTACTCCTCCACGCAACCAGTTTTCTGCTCTGCTCTCTGCTCAGATGAAATTGAGAAGCCTTAGTAATACTACTGTTACCGCTCAGCTTGCAGGGGATAAAGGACAGCTTTTCAGGAATTCCTATGGTGCATATGTCGGCATCAAAAAAGGATGGTAGCAGTTAGCGTTCAAAGCCGGACAAAACTGTCCGAAATTGAACAGAATTGCAGGTGTTAATCAGTGTAAGTATTTGATAATTAATATTTTAATTGGCAGGTACATTTTTTGAAATCAGTGTTAAAATTGCCCGGGTTTCGTCTCTCTGTTTTAATTCCTTTCTCTTTGATTTCAAATTAGCCATGTTAAAAAATTACTTTAAAATTGCCTTTCGTAATATCTGGAAAAACAAGGTTTTTTCGGCTATCAATGTTGTAGGTCTGGCTATTGGAATGGCTGCCTGTATCATCATAATGCTTTTTGTTTTTTATGAGAAAAGCTTTGACAGGATGCATAGTAAAAACATCTACCGGCTCAATGAAATACAGAATTATGAAGGCATGGTTGCTCCGCAGAAAGTGGCTCTCTCTATGTTTCCCATGGGGCCGACTCTGAAGAATGACTACCCTGAAGTACGTAATTTTGTGAGGATTAATGATAAGGCGGCTGTAGTGCTTGGTTCCGGTGCTAAAAGAGTTGAGCTGGAAAAGGGACTTTACACAGACTCCAATTTCTTTGAGATGTTTGATTTCAAACTGATTGAAGGTGTCAGAACAGAGGTACTAAAAAATCCGAACAGCGTTGTACTCACAGAAAATGGAGCAAAAAGGATATTCGGAGATAAAAACCCCATCGGACAGTCGATAGTCAAATATGCTGGCGATACGTTGACTTTCAAGGTAACAGGCATCATGGAAAATGTACCGGAGAACTCACACCTTCAATTTGACGCTTTGTTTTCCTTCAATACCGTCATCAAGCCCGATTTTATGGAACGATGGGGAGGCAACTGGCTGGTTACCTATCTTGAACTGGCACCGGATGCGGATGTCGCTTCCCTGGAGAATAAATTTCCTGCCTACCTTAAAACGTACATGAAGGGCGATGGATGGAAGTCGTATGAATTATTCCTGCAACCGCTGACGGAAATCCATTCCAGCTCATCCGACATTACGCATGACTACCAGAATTTTCACAAATTTAATAAAACCTATACGTATACATTTTCGGTGATTGCAATCATCGTGCTTATTATTGCCTGTGTCAATTTTATGAATCTTTCCACAGCTCGTTCTGCAGGGCGGGCGCGGGAAGTAGGCGTAAGGAAGTCGATTGGCGCACATCGTGCACAGCTTGCCTACCAGTTTATCGGAGAATCGATATTTCTGTCACTCATTTCATTTGTATTGGCAGTAGTTTTGGTAAAATTATTTTTGCCTTTCGTTTCGGAATTCAGTCAAAGAGATCTTCAATTTTCAATTTTTTCCAATCCGGTTATATTGCTGATATCTTTGGCTGGTGCTATTGCTATCGGAGTTTTCTCCGGAATGTATCCCGCATTATTTCTTTCGGCATTTGAACCGGTAAAAGTGCTTAAAGGTAAAATGGGTGGTGGTAAAAGTACTTTCAGGAATACACTCGTCATCGCTCAGTTCAGTAGCGCCATATTTTTGATTATTGCCACAGGTTTTGCAGTAAGACAATTGAATTTTATGCAGCAGAAAGATCCCGGCTTTGTGAAAGATCAGGTTGTTGTAATACCTCTCGATGCTAAATCCAGTCCCAAGTTTCAGTCTATGAAACAGGAGTTGCTGAATAGTTCTCTTGTACAAAGTGTGACGGGTTCGGGACAGCGGCTTGGTAATAACCTGCATCAAACAGGAGTCACTTTCCGGGGTGAAGGGCCGGTTCGGGATATGGCTTCATCACAAGTGGTCGTAGATCCGGATTATTTGTCCCTGTATCAAATCAAACTGGTTGCAGGCAGAAATTTCACGAGTGAAGAGTCTGAAAATGGGCGTACTTACATCATCAATGAGTCGCTCGCGAGAGAATTACTCAAAGATCAGCCTGTAAAAACAGTCGCTTCCCTGATAGGTAAGCCATTTGGTTTTAGTGGTCTTGATTCGCTGGGTACTATTGTCGGCGTAGCGAAGGATTTCAATTTTAACTCACTGCATCACAAGATAGAAACCCTCTGTTTGTTTAATCAAAAAGACTGGGGATATCATGAGATGTCTGTCAAAATAAAAGGCAAAGATGCCAAAGCTGCCGTTGCGGCTATTGAGTCGGTATGGAAGCAGCAGGTGCCAGAGCATGACTTCACTTATTCCTTTTTGGACGAGCACTTTGCTGAGTTATACCGTGCTGATGGGCAGGTGAGTAATATTGTAGGTATTTTGGCCGGGCTGGCGATTCTCATATCGTGCCTTGGTTTATTCGGTTTGGCCTCTTTTTCAGCTGAGCGCAGGGTGAAGGAAATAGGTGTGAGAAAAGTGATGGGAGCATCAGTTGCCGGGATTGTTGCCTTGCTGTCCAGAGATTTTATGAAGTTGGTATTTTTATCTATTGTAATAGCAGTTCCTTTGGCCTGGGTAACTGTGAACTGGTGGTTACAAGACTTTGCTTATCGGGTTGAGATGCAGTGGTGGGTTTTTGCCGGTGCGGGAGTTATGGCTATTGCTATAGCTCAGCTCACTGTGAGTTTCCAGAGTATCAAAGCGGCGTTAACCAATCCTGTTAAATCCTTACGTGCAGACTAGTATTGATCAGGTTACATTTAACATATTGAAGCAATGAGCCACATAGCTATACCCATACCCAACATGTACGGTCAGCAGGACATAGAGGTGCATGTGACGATAAATGGACTTAAGCAGCAACTGCACTACAAAGTGGAGCTGTTTTATTGGGAGAATTGTGTAAATCCCGGTGCGCATCGCGCCGATTGTATCAGCGAAATGCTGGCGCACCACGATCCTGAATGGACAGTATACTACATTGGAGCACCCAATGACGAATTTGTTCCGATCACGTTTGTGAAAAATGAAAGCCGTTCTTTAATACGACAGGCTATGGGCTGATTTTTCCTTTTTACTGCCAGTTTTTAGTCACCGTTTTGTGTGTGAATCATCAGGGAGGCAAAGTGCCTCCCTTTTTTTGTATAAATTTTTTTTGCAACAATGTTGCGTAAATAAAAATTTGAAACCTATATTTGCATCATTGTTGCATTTAACTACAAAATCATGAAAAGCAGTTTACTCAAAACATTAGTAGCGTTATCAGTTATTTCAGGACTCGCATCCTGCGATAAGGACAAAGAAGAGGTTGTAACTCCGGTTGCAGAGAGCGAGTACAAGTTTATCAGGGTTTTGGTGAATGATGAAACTACCACACAAATCTCGCTTGTCGATCCTGTCAAGCTGGCTCTAGAATCTTTTCAGGCGTTATATCCAAAGTCGGCTTTGTATGGCACACAGGCGGGCAGATTTGGTGCTCTGGTAAATGGTGCCAATAATAACGTTCAGATTTTCGATAGCGGATTTGAGGGGCACGGCGATCATGTAGATGTGAAAGGTACTCCTAAATTCGGAGCACTGACGGGAAATGGAAATCGTCCTACCCATTTTAAAAGTAAGGGAGACGAAATTCTGGCATTCAATGATGGAGATGGGACTTTAAGCACCGCAAAAGAATCAGATTTCCATGTCGCTGGCGCTAAAATGAAGACGATTAATGCGGGGAATGTGGCACACCATGGCGCGATGACGAAGTTCGACAACGGAACATATGCCATCACCGAGAAAGACGGATCGGTGGCAGGTACACTTCCGGAAAGAGTGAAAATCATTGATGAATCGGGTAAAACGCTTTTTGCTTCCACAATCCAGACCAAGGGGTTGCATGGTAACGCGAGTGACGGTAAAGTATCTTTATTCGGGTCGTCAAGCGGAATCCTTGTCGTGGAGCCTACGGGGAAACAATCTTTGATTCCACACCCTGCTAATTTTGGTACGGCTTGGTTTGGTTCAATTTACGAGGCAAAAGGTGCAGGTAAATTTGTAGGATATACTGCAGCTATGGGAGCTTACATCATTGATGTGACAAGCAAGGTTGTCACTCCGGTTATAGAAAGTGCGGATTTGATCCAGGTGAAAGTAGATTATGCAGGCAACAATCTGATCGCTCTGTTTCACAGTGGCGAAGTGCGAATCTATGACCTGACTACAAATGCATTGAAAAAAGGTGGTTCTGTGGTCGGTGCAGTGGCGAAGGATGCTACTCAAAAGCCTCAGATTGAAGCAACGTCAAGATTTTTGTACGTGACACAACCGGGTACGGGTGAGTTATGGCAGGTGAGTACAGATGATTTTACGAAGATTAATAAGATTAAAGTGTCCGCTACGCCATACCGTTTGGCAATTCTCGGTGTAGAATCAGATGAAAGTCATTAATTAGCTGCTACTTTCAGACAAATAAAATAGTACAAGGCAGGGCTCACGTCCTGCCTTTGTGTATTTTAATATTCTATAAATTTTTCAAAATGAAATTCAGTTAAACTGAGGTTTGGAATGGGGCTTAGTACGCAGGATTGAGATGTATTGCGTGCAATTTCTGATGAGACTTTCCCCATTGTGACGATAAGCTTACACATCGGCTGCTGCAGAGAGGCTGGAATGGAATTGATAAACAGGGAATTGCGATGAACCACTGGTCGTCGTATCAACTTTATCCCTGACAGTTCAACTCCAGTAAAAATGCGAAAAGTTACCTATACCGAATCTGAGCTTATCGTGCAACTCAAGGGCAACAATAGGGATGCCTACGAATATCTCTACGACCGTTATTCTCCGGCTTTATATGGTATTATTCTGAAGGTTATAAAGGATGAAGAAAAAGCTGCTGATTCTATGCAGGACACTTTTCTTAAAATTTGGAAGAACATAAGCCGGTATGATCCTGAGAAGGGGACCTTGTTTACATGGGTTTTAAATGTAGCTAGAAACACTGCAATAGATAAATTGAGAATGGATGTGAAGACGGATAAAGTAGTGAGCTTATCTACTGTTACGGACAGTGAAGTGGCGACTGTCGCGACCTATATTCCGCCAATTAATTTGATTGACCTTCGTGCAATTGTTTCAAGACTTCTGCCCGAACGACGTGTTCTGATTGAGATGGTTTATTTTGATGGCTACACGCATGAAGAAGCTGCTGAAACCCTGCAAGTTCCGCTTGGAACTGTCAAATCCAGAATCAGAAAATCACTGCAGGAGTTACGTTACGTATTTGGAACAGACACTTTGCTGAGCATTGCGGGATAACCCAAACGTTATCTCCAATTAATCAATTATATAGAATTATTTTATATGCCTCTTCCTTTCACCGGGTCGAGGCATTTTGTGTTCATAGCGACTCGAAAGACGATTTATCAGGCCTCGAACATTTCTATATTCGTTTGTAGTATTATTAAAAAAATACAATATTTGTAAGAGCAACATATTTATTCCAGTTGCGATTGTATTATTCTTGATATGTGTATTTTGTGAATTTTATCCATGTAATTGCGGTAATTGCGTCTAATTAGTTAATATTTTGCGGTAAAAATTAGTTGCGATATTTAGTTAGAATTATTTTTTGCCTTTCTGTAATATAAAAAAAATTATATTTTTCATTTGTAAAATTGTTAGTAGCACGTATATCTTTGTGGTGAAAATCCTACATAGCAATCTTGCTAACTCAAACATTTTTCTATGAAAAATTTATCTACTACACTATTTACCTCGCTGCTTTTTCTATCAACTTGTTTCTCAGGTTCGATTTACGCAAATAGCATTTCTTCTAATGCTAAAGCAGTAGAGGCGCTCACAACTGACAATTGCGGTTGCACAGGCAGTACTGAGCTTACAAACGGCAGTTTTGAAACTGCAAGTAACAACGTCCCTGTAGGCTGGAAGTACACAGGAAAATTCATTACCGATAAAAACTACGATGTATGTGGTGAAGACAATGGTCGTTTAGACGGTACCGGCTCATTCTGGCAGGATGTGGTTAATGTTGTTCCGGGAAGTAAAGTGACTTTCACTGCATACGGCGGATACCACTACAAAAAGGATCAGATGTTTCATTTGATGTTCCTGGGAGCTGATGATAAGGTTCTCCTTGAAATCACAAAGGAGCTCACGGTTGCGGTATCTCAAAACAATAACAAGCTTACGAAATATACGCTATCAGATTTTGCACCTGCCGGAACCCTGAAAGTTCGTGTAAAAGGTAGCTCCAAAGGAGACTACTTCAAAGTTGACGTTGCCTGTCTGAATATTGTAAAACCAGCTATTTCATGCAGTGACTGTAACGACAACAAGCTAAAGAATGCGTCTTTTGAAAATACCAAAAAGAATTCCCAAGGTGTGGAAGTACCAACCGATTGGGTTGGGTCAACTAATTTTATCAAAGATGCAGGGTATGTAATCTGCGGTTCGAAAAACGGGTTGATCAATGGTGGATCCGGAAGTTTTTATCAGGATGTAAAAACAAACCAGGGGAGCAAAGTGAAATTGAAGATCTGGGGTGGATACCACAATTTCAATAAACACAAGTTTGAGCTTCAGTTCTTCTCTGAAACTGGTACCTCACCGATTTCTACAGTATCTGTTAACCTTGATAAATCCGTTGAGGATCTCAAAAATAATCTGAAACTTTATCAGCTTGAAGGTACTGCACCAGCAGGTACTGCTTACGTACGTGTTAAAGGATCTGCAAGCGGAGATTATTTCAAGGTGGATGCTGCATGTCTTACTATAGAAGAGTCAGCAGAGTGTGTTGCTTGTAATGACAACAAACTTGTGAATCCAGGTTTTGAGCAGGGAACCACTGGCTGGAGTAATGTTGGTACTTTTGCCGCTTCCGATAAATATGCCGTTTGCGGTGCAAAAGCTGGTCTTATTTCAGGCTTTGCTACAGCCTCACAGGATATTCAGGTTACTCCGGGAAGTGTTGTAACACTTTCTGTATGGGGAGCCTACAATGCAAAAGGTGCACAAAGCTTTAATCTGATATTCTTCAACGCACAAAATGTGCAGATAAGTTCTCAGGGTGCTGCTGTTGACAATAGTGTTACGGGCAACACACCTGGTTTGAAGCAATACGTAGTTAACAAAAAAGCGCCGGAAGGAACCAAGTTTGTTAGAGTACAAATGTATTCCGAAGGAAGTGATTTCTACTTTGACAATGCATGTCTCACAGTCATTGCCGGTGCGTTACCTGTGAAATTGGCGGAATTCAAGGCGAACAAAGTAGAAGATGCAGTTAAACTTGAATGGAGTACTACATCTGAAAGCAACTCGGCATTGTT
>DASYHR010001127.1:0-3470 GCA_035998385.1 Dyadobacter sp.
AAAGGCCATTCGTCGGCGTACCACTTCTGTTCTTTCGCTCACCTCCATTTGCGACTCCACTTCCACCATTAAACCAAACCGGTCGAGAAACTGTGGTCGAAGATTTCCTTCTTCCGGATTCATGGTCCCTATCAATATGAACTTTGAAGCATGGCTTACCGACATGCCCTCTCGCTGAACGGTATTTACGCCTGAGGCCGAAACATCCAGGAGTATGTCCACCAAATGATCCTGCAACAGGTTGACTTCATCAATGTATAAAATCCCCTTGTGCGCCGTTGCCAGCAACCCTGGCAAAAACTTCTTCTTTTTCTCTGCAACAATGGCCTGCAAATCAAGACTCCCTAATACCCGATCCTCCGAAGCCCCCAGTGGCAGATCCACAAACGGCACTGCTTGAAGTTCATGATTTATACATTGTTCGGCATCAAAAAGTGAATTACTTTCTTTCATGATCAAAGGCATCACCTCCGACAATCCACGAACCGCCGTACTTTTCGCCGTTCCTTTTTCGCCTTTGATCAGCACTCCGCCAATAGACGGATTGATTGCACAAAGCAAGAGTGCCTTTTTTAATTTCTCCTGCCCTACAATCGCAGTGAAGGGATATTGGTTTGTCATATTCATTCAAATCTATTCGCTTCGCACTTCGAGTAAAGCCTCACTTTTGAGATAAAGGTCTTTTAATTTTTCCAAAACTTCGGGTGATGGCTCCTCCCACAAACCCCGCTGCACGGCTTCGAGCAATCTTTCACTAATTGCGTTGAGTGCCCACGGATTACTTTCTTCAAAAAATTGCTGCATGTTAGCGTCCAAAGCATAAGTTTCGGCGACCTTCTCGTACATCCAGTCATCCACCACATGTGCTGTGGCGTCATAGCCAAAGATATAATCAACCGTAGCCGTCAGTTCCAGCCCGCCTTTGTAACCATGTTTTTTGATACTTTCAATCCATTTAGGATTTACAACCCGTGATCTGAAAACGCGTAATGTTTCTTCTTTTAAATCTCTCACAACCGGTCGGGACGGATCCTGAGAATCCCCAAAATAATGCCTGGGTTGCTGCCCGGTCAGACTTCGAATGGTGGCGATCATTCCGCCATGAAATTGCAGATAGTCGTCGCTGTCAAATATGTCATGTTCCCTGTTATCCTGATTGTGTAAGGCGATTTCCACACCGGAAAGTCGTTGTTGAAATTCCGTTCTGGCATCGGCTCCCTGAACATTTTTGGTATAAGCGTAACCACCCCAGTTCACATAAGCCTGGGCAAAATCCGTGTCGTCCTGCCAGTTTTGTGCGTCAATCAAAGGTAAAATTCCGGCTCCATATGTTCCCGGCGCAGCTCCAAAAATACGGTAACCAGCCCGTTCCTCTGCTTCTTCAACAGATATCCCATCATCTTTTTGTAGCTCAGCGAGATCTTTGAGGAAATGTTTTTTTACAAAATTCTCTTCCAACGGCTCGTCCAATGCAATCACCATTTGTACTGCTTCGTCCAGTAGCTCAATCAAATGCGGAAATGCATCTCTAAAAAAACCACTGATTCTGGTCGTTACATCAATTCTTGGCCTGCCAAGTTCTGCAAGCTGAATCACCTCCACACCTACAATACGCCGGCTTTCCGCCTGCCATACCGGACGCACGCCCAACAAAGCCAGTACCTCGGCAACATCATCGCCATGTGTGCGCATTGCACTCGTTCCCCAAATGCTGATTCCAACACTTTCAGGATAACGCCCGGTTTCTTTCTGATGTCTTTCCAAAACCTCTTTTGCCAGTTGCTGGCCAACTTCCCAGGCAGCTTGCGATGGTAACACACGTGGATCTACAGCATAGAAATTCCTTCCTGTAGGCAAAATATGCGCCATTCCTCGGGTTGGCGCTCCACTTGGCCCGGCGGGGACATATCCACCCGACAAGCCATGAAGCAGATTTGAAATTTCCTCGTCTGTTCTCACCAGATTGGGCAGTAAATCCGTACAAACGAATTCTAAAATGCTCTTGATTCCGATGAGACGTCCATCATTTGGAACAATATTGAATGTCTCAAAAATAACGCTGTCTACCGCTGGAAGCTGAAAATGACGCGATTCGAGTAAGCTAAACAAATGGTTCGTCAGCTCACCTATTGTTTCCAGCACATCTGCAGCAGAAACAATATGACGTCCTGCAAGTTCGCTGAATACTTCAGGTATATAACTCAGTCTTTTACCCTGATCATCCAGCAATTCACGTGCATCAAAACCAAATAAAGCTGCCATTTCCTGTTGCATGCCGGGAATGGAAGCATTTGCTAATCTGGTGAGGGATTGCAACATATCAATCAAAGCGTCACCGGTTGGCATTTGTCCCAAAGTATGCAAACCGTTTCTGATTTGCGCAGCTCCCAGTTCGCACAGGTAGCCATCTATATCTTCAATCAGGTGCGCCACGTCTTTTCCATCCATTTCAGTCAAACTTACCGGCACACCATCAGGCGTCATTTCATCGTCCCAGTCATGCTTATGATCGCCATGGTCACGGCTCAACATTGCAGACAAATCGGCATCCAAATTCGTTTGCTGAATCAGCTCCCAGATTTGCCTTTGCAAAAGTGGCAATTTGGATGGATCCATAGTCTCCACCTGGTAGTATTCATCCACCAACTGCGTAAGTTGCGCCAGTTCTCCATACGTGTCAGCGGAGGTCATCGGCGGCGTCAGATGATCTACCACCACCGCATGGGCGCGGCGTTTTGCCTGAGAACCTTCTCCCGGATCATTGATAATGAACGGATAAAAGAGCGGCATATCTGCCAGTATTGCATCAGGAAAGCAGTTTTCAGATAAACCTAAACCCTTTCCCGGAAGCCATTCCAATGTCCCGTGTTTTCCTACATGAACGATGGCATCTGCCTCCCAGCTATCGCGTAGCCAGCGATACAGTGCATAGTAATGATGCGTAGGTGGTAAATCGGGCTGATGGTATATTGCATCCGGATCCATACCGTATCCTCGCGGCGGCTGCAGTGCAACGAATGCGTTACCAAAACTAAGTCCGGCCAATGCTATATGCCCGTCATGCACATAGGTTTCACCCGGCGCAGGTCCCCATTGCTTGTTTATTTTTTCTTGTAAAATGATCGGCAACTCCGAAAACCATTGCTGATATTGCCTCGAAGGAACCCGACCAGCAGCATTCTGTAATTGCTCAGGCGTCAGGTAAGTTTCATCATACGAACACCTGTCGATCAGCTTATGAATCAGCTCAGTTCCTGTGGCCGGTAATTGATCAATCGCATATCCTTCGGCCTGCATTGCCCGCATCATATTCATGAGCGATGCCGGTGCATCCAGACCCACGGCGTTACCCACCTGAGATGCTTTGGTATTGGAATTGGTAAAAATGAAAGCAATCCGTTTTTCGGAATTGGGTAAATGTTTCAGTCTTGCAAAACGTAATGCCAAACCGGCAACCCGCTCCACGCGAT
>DASYHR010000375.1:0-6013 GCA_035998385.1 Dyadobacter sp.
ATGATGCCATTACTGCCGCCAGCCAAACGGCCCGAAACTGGGAGCAGCTGGAAGCATCCCTTCGAACGAAAGGGGTCCACTTAGTCCTGAAATACAAATCCGGGACTGATCAGATCCAGGGAATCAGCTTTAGCAAGGGTGAGGTAAAGATGAAAGGATCCAAAATTGATCGTAGCCTGAGTTATGGCAGAATCAATGAGAAAATTCTACAGAACCAGAAACAGCTGGTTATTGGCAAGTATCCCTTCCATGTCTCAGAAAATCCAGACAGAGCCAAAAAACAATTGCCTTTCCAGGGGTCGGTGGGACGAATGGGCTACGAAGAAAATTTACTTAAGGAGTTGATGAGTCCTATTGAGCAGCATTCACAAACAGATCCGTATACGCTCAGAAAACGGAAAAGTAAAAGGAAGTACAAAAGACAATCATTATGAAAAAGATTGAAGAACAACTCGACGCAATAGAAGAAGTGCTCATGCAGCTAGCCCGGAAAATGTCTGCTGTTGAGGAACATAGCAAAAGTCCAACACCCAACCCGGATGACGGCATCAGTATGATACTGAAAGATATCAACATGCAGCTAAGTAAGCAGTTATCTGGGTATACGTTGACCGCTCAAATCAATGGCTTACACAAAAGCATTGAAGCCATCTCGCGCCAATCCCAGGTGAAGCACCACCATCATTTTGACCTGCGATCGAAGGGTTTCATTATTTCAGCCGCGATTCTATTAATCGTAGTTGCTATAAGTGTCGGCCTTGCTGTAACAAACTGCAACGAAAATAGGAGGTTGCATGCAATGGATGTTAAATACCGGATGATTCGGCAGGTGTATCCGCAAGTAGCAGCTTGGGCTGATAGTAGCTATTATCAGAACCCGGAATTTGCAGAGCAAGAGACTGTAAAACTGGAAGCACAGGAATTGGTAGTCAAGGGTGCGGAGGTACTTGTAAAACGAAAACGGCGAGAGGCAAAAGAAGCCGAAAATATGCTCAAAAAGCTCAAAAAAGACTGATTTGGATCTTTGCTGCTCAATATGTCTCTTTATGGATCAAAACGGACCAGTTGGGCAGCAAAAGTTTATGGAAATTCGGGTTTGGTAAAGTTAATTTTGGTAGGAATGATAAAATGGAAAAATTCCACTTTTCTTTGATACTGAAGATATTACGCAAGTAATGGCACCGCTACCGAGAGATAAAGTCAGTTGTAACCCATATTTAAGTCCTGAGCTTGCTGAGCCAAAGCTTCGAGATTGGCTTTTCGCACTCTCTTTTGCTCCGTATCATAAACTAGTAATGCTTCCAATGGAATTCTCTTGCGAGTGCCCCTTTTTTAAATAGAATTACACCTGTTTCAAGCAGCTTTACTACATACCGTCTGGAAACATTCAGCATATCCGCCGATTGTTGAGTACTTAATTCAGATTTAGTAAATATTCCACTGTGTGCTCTCATCTCCCCAAAAGACTGCTTGTTCTTTGTTCGCGATCTGCGAACAGAAAACAATCCGTGAAGTAATTGGAAATACGTTTGAGGTGCGATCTAGATATTCCTACCTTGATTGTCAAGAAGCTTCTGAAGAAGATCATTTTTATCTTGTTCAGCTTTCAGAAGTCTTTCATAAAGCTTTTTATTTTCTTCTAGGGCTTCAATCCATTTATCAATTGGGTTTATATTGAAAGTGGGATTGTAATTCACTAAGCCCTGTGTATCGTGAAAGGTATTAGATATTATGTTTATGGCACTTTGCTCATCGAAATTTTTGATAGCATCTGCGGGAACTTTCAAAATCTTAGCTATCTGATCTAAAATATCCTGTTCTATAACTTCCTTCTGTTCGAGCAGTGAAACTTTTTTCTGAGTCCAGTCTTCACCCAGTTCATAAGCAAGTGCCTCCTGCTTTATTTGCATCATTTCTCGAAAACGCTTCACGTTTCTGCCTTGATGTATGTTTGGAGTTATATCAGATGATGAGCTCATGCTGTAAATGTAGTACTAAAAGATTGGTATCAAAGTCCTAAAATAGTCTTTTCAGGCTAAAAATCCCAATTTTAGAATTTTTTAGAAATTGTCTTCCACCTAGTTTCAGGGATGTTTTATCATAAATGAAAACATTATGAGATTCATTTCAGAAGATGATGAGGACTCCCGGCCGCTTTGGATGTCTCCGCAGGAAATCAACAACCCGTCGGAATACATTAACCAATTTTGCAGCTTACACAACTTGGCTGATTGCAGATTTTACCTTTGGCAAATGTTGAGCAACTCCGTATCTGTCAAAACGCCTCATATCAATGCATCAGCAGGAGAACAGATATATTTTTTCGAAAATCTAATACCTTTTATCGAGTCAGTCTTCCTGTTGCAGAATGCTGGAACAAAACAGGTCACAAATTTAAAAGAAGATACTCATGACACCAATACTGAAAGCTTGTTGTCAGATCAAAATTCCGTGGATGGCCACACTAATGTTTCAATCTTTAGGGGAAGCGATAAACCTAGCAGGCTCAGGAAAAAGCAGAAAAGGTTAAAGAGGTATTCAATTTGGTACAGAGAAAGGATCAATGATCCTTTCCAAGTTATCCACGATTTCTTCGATTTTGCCTCACTAATAAATTTCAAAGCAAATTTGTACGAAATATTAAAGGCTACGTCCGAGGATAACTTTTATCATATAGGAAGCCCAAACAATGTTTTGCACAATCTCGAAAAGTTTGAATCCATGATAAATGTGGCTTATCTTATAAATGGCGAAGACCTGGGCACCAGGTTCGTGAACTCCGAATCAGATGATAAAAAGACGTTACCGGCAAATCAAGAGATGTATCACTCCTTGCTATCTGTAGAACAGATTGCCGATCCCCGAAAAGTGCTAGCGTCGTTCTTTGAATATAAGTCCCTGAAAGAATGGAAAGATACTTTGATTGAAATTAGCGACTTCGCATTAAGCCAACATCCAGCTCATGAATGGGGTGTCTGGATTGACATTCTTCCGGTCTTTGTACATTCTGTTAAGCTGGCGGAAGCTTTGAATATTATTGGAAACACTCATAAAAAGTGGTGCGAATGATGTTTTTTTTGCTGATGTTTAATGCCTTTACACAATAGGTAAAAGATTGTAATGGAGGCTATTATAACCGGCATTACACGGATTGTTTAATCACACGAAAAAGTCATCAATTTTTCAAAAAAAGATTTATCTTCCTTTTTCAGGTTAATATAACCAAACGTTATCCGCCCCTGCTTAATTTCTTTCCAATAACCATTGGTTGAATCAAAACCTTCTAGTGCAAGATTCTCATTATGAGTGAATTGTAAACTTACATTCGGTCCATGTTTTTTGTATTTGTATATATTCGTCTGGCTTCCATTCCTATCGTCGTCCGTGATAAAAACTTTCGTATTCTCAGGGTATTCTATTTGCCATTCTCGAGTACCATTATCATCGGAAAGGCGTTTCAAGGAATAGTTACCTCCTGCTTTTATTTTACATTTCTTTTTTTGACTATTTTCAAAATAGCCAAAAGTGACTGTATTCTTTGAACAGCCATTAATTGTCATGGCTATCGCAAGTATCATAAAAATTTTAATACGTATCATTTATTGTTATTTAGAGTTAGTACTTTGTTCCAGTTTAGGAGCTGGAATAGTATCTGTTTTTCAACAAACTTAAAGACCTCACTTTAGCAAAAACCAAATTACAGAAATACGGTGGTTTTAAAGTAATCATCTGTTTGGAAGAAAATAATCTCTAATTGCTTAAAGTACAACATTTTGTATAATGATCGTTTCAACAACAGGCACGTTAAACTGTACTTCGGTTTGCAGTGCTTGTGGGAGGTAAACCAAAGCCGCCCAAGTGCTTCATCTTTTTTATTATTAATACGAAAAGAGCCGATAGGCTCGAACCGCAGGCCATACGCTATCTCAATGGGCGATAAAATAGTGCCTTAGCTTCAAAATGATCGCAGCTACCATTAAAGATCCAATTATGCCATAAAGAATTATCATCAAAACTGACGGCCTTGGTTGTTTTGAAACCTTCATGAATGAGCGGTATGGAGACTTCGCCGGTTTGCTACGATTAGACGAATTTGGGATAACCTTTTTGCTTTTCATTTGGCACTGAAGTACGAATCCAATGGGTGGTCACAAGTAGACCTACAAAGATGGCTGAGATCTTATTTTGTTTTTGCCTACCTGTTGCACTTTTAATTGAGCTAATTTTGCAGTATTATGAGATTAGCTCTTTGCATATTAGCTTTTTACACGGTAGTACTTTCCTGCATTCCATGCCAGGACGAAGTATTGCGTGTCTCATATGAGCAAACTACCACTACCCTCAATACAAATTCCGATCATCAGGATCAGGGCATTGTTGACCTTTGCTCCCCATTTTGTATTTGTGCATGCTGTGCTGGCATAACGCTCCAAGACCCCGTTATGTCTTTGCCGGAAGTAGCATCTACTCCTTTTTTTAGTGACCCGGATTTTACCTACGCTGCTCGCAACGACGGCGGCGAGATGACATCTATCTGGCAACCTCCCAGGATTTAGTGTAACCCATTTATTTATGGTTTGCTTTATAGCTGTGGCTTCTAAGTCATGGTTATAGGCTCATTCTACACTAATTCTAAGTCCAGATGTTAGATAAGGTCATTCATTTTTCAATTCATAATAAGCTTGTTATCGGCATATTTACCCTGGCACTTGTCGCCTGGGGCATTTATTCGCTGACTCAGCTGCCCATTGATGCCGTGCCGGATATTACCAATAACCAGGTACAAATCATTACAAGCAGCCCTTCCCTGGCCGCGCAGGAAGTAGAACGTTTAGTTACGTTTCCTGTTGAGACGGCCATGGCCACCATCCCGAGCACGGAGGAAATCCGCTCAATTTCAAGGTTTGGACTGTCAGTCGTAACCATCGTTTTCAAAGATAATATTGATGTTTATTGGGCGCGGCAGCAGGTCTCAGAGCGCCTGCAAAGTGCTGTGGAGCAGATACCGCCAGGCGCCGGATCGCCCGAGCTTGCGCCGGTAACAACCGGTCTTGGCGAAATATACCAGTATGTCCTGCACACCAAAAAAGGGTACGAGAAGAAGTACCCACCTATGGAGCTGCGGAGCATCCAGGACTGGATTGTCAGAAGGCAGCTTTTGGGCACCGAAGGGATTGCAGACGTAAGCAGCTTTGGCGGTTTTTTGAAGCAGTACGAGATAGCAATCGACCCTTTCAAATTAAGAAGTGCCCAGATCTCGATGGCTGAGATATTCTCGGCACTTGAACGCAACAATCAAAATACCGGCGGGGCTTACATTGACAAAAAGCCCAATGCCTATTTTATCAGAAGCGAGGGACTGATCACAAACCTGAAAGACATTGAAAGTATCCAGGTCAAAGAAACTTCAAACGGTCTTCCCATACTGATCCGCGATATCGCAACGGTGCAGTACGGCACCGCCGTGCGGTATGGCGCAATGACCCGCAACGATGAAGGCGAAGTGGTAGGCGGGCTGGTATTGATGCTTAAAGGAGCAAACGCTGCCAAGGTGATCGGCAATGTAAAGGAAAGGATAGAGCAGATCAGCAAATCGCTTCCGGAAGGCGTGGTCATCGAGCCTTTCCTGGACCGCACCAAACTGGTCAACAATGCCATTGGCACCGTTTCAAAAAACCTGATCGAAGGCGCTCTTATTGTCATTTTCGTGCTGATCCTGCTGCTAGGTAACCTTCGTGCCGGGCTTGTAGTTGCTTCGGTAATCCCGCTGGCAATGCTTTTTGCGGTAAGTATGATGAACCTTTTTGGTGTGTCAGGTAACCTGATGAGCCTGGGCGCAATTGATTTTGGCTTGATTGTCGATGGTGCCGTTATCATTGTTGAAGCTACCCTGCACCACATCATGGGAAAGAAATATACCCACCGGCTTTCCCAGCAGGAAATGGATAACGAGGTATATGAATCAGCCTCCAAGATCCGGAATTCAGCTGCATTTGGTGAAATCATTATCCTG
>DASYHR010000041.1:0-2097 GCA_035998385.1 Dyadobacter sp.
AATTCAAGAAAAATAGTAAAAAAAGCCTTGTATTTGGTCTGCTTACATTCACCGTCCCGATGATTCTTGCGGGAAGCGCTGCGCGTTACATACTGGATTTCACCTTGATTTCGAGTATACTCTTCGCCAGTATGCTGGCATCGCATACGCTCATCGCCTATCCCGTAGCTGCCAGGTTCAATGTGCATAAAACCATCGCCGCGACTATCGCCGTTGGCGGAACAATTATCACAGACATCCTCGCCCTGCTCGTACTGGCCGTAATCGCTAAAATGAGCCAGGGAGAAGTGAATCAGGCATTCTGGATTCAGCTTACGGTATCGGTGCTTGCGTTTGCCGCCATTGTCTGGTTTATTTTCCCGATCATCGCGAGGTGGTTTTTCAAACGATTTGATGACAGCATATCACAATACATATTTGTACTGGCCATGGTATTCCTTGGCGCTTTCCTTGCTGAACTCGCAGGAATTGAGGCTATCATCGGTGCATTTCTTTCAGGGTTAGCTTTGAACAGACTCATTCCTCATCATTCACCATTGATGAACCGTATTGATTTCGTCGGCAACGCACTTTTCATTCCATTTTTCCTGATTGGTGTGGGAATGCTCGTCGATATTAAAGTACTCTTCAAAAGCTGGGAATCCCTGAAAGTGGCCGGGGTTATGACTGCCGCTGCTATTCTTGCCAAATGGATTGCCGCCGTGATTGCTCAGAAAATTTATGGTATGAAGCGACATGAAGGCACACTGATATTCGGTTTGAGTTCGGCCCAGGCGGCAGCTACACTAGCGACGGTATTGGTGGGTTACAATATCATCGTTGGTCAGAATGAATTTGGCGAGCCAATCCGGCTTCTCAACGAAGATGTACTGAATGGTTCCATCATCATGATTCTGATTACCTGCTCTCTTGCTTCGGTGGCAACCGCGAGTGCATCTGCTAAAATTGCCCGGGAGATGAACGAAGGAAAATTGGATACAGATGAGAAAGATACACGTAACATACTGATTGCAGCTTCGAAGGAGGATACCATTGACCCTATGGTAGAACTTGCATTGCTGATGCAGCCTCGTAAACAGGAGCAAAATATTTTCGCGCTATCTGTGATCAGTTCGGATAATGACGACAGGGAATCGGAAGAAAGGCGCTTAAAGGCTTATCAGGATAAGATGGTGGTGACCGCAGCTGCTACAGATGTAATCTTAACACCTTTGATCCGTTATGACGTCAATTATGTATCCGGAATTCAGCACACACTGGAAGAAAAACGTATCCATGAAGTGATCATTGGTCAGGAAAAAAGCGGGGACGATGGCAAATCTGCAACAGGATTAAAATCACGCAGCCTTCTGGATAAGTGTACACAAATCATTTACCTGATTCACGGAATGCAGCCTCTCAATACGATCAGAAATATGACCGTGGTATGCCCCGACCGGGCTGAAATGGAACCATCGTTTCCGGTATTACAGGAAAGAATCACCACCATTGCCAAACAACTCAATTGCGATATACACTACTACAGTTCTTCGGATACTTTAAAAATGATCACCCGCCAGAATCAGGAAAATAAAGGTCCAGATGCAAGCTTCACGGTTTTCGACAACTGGAATGACTTTCTGATCCTTGCCCGCGATGTACGGAAGGAAGATCTTTTTATTGTGATATCTGCCCGTCCGGGAAATATCAGTTATCATCAGGGCCTGGCTGAAGTACCGAGGCACCTTGCCAAATATTTCAGAAATTACAATTACCTGCTGATGTATCCCGACCTGAGCCCGACATTTTCACAAAACCCAAGTGGAGAATTTGAACGTACAGGCGAGCTTTTGCAACAAGGCATGAGCCAGCTGGGCAAAACAGGCGATAAACTATTCAAAAATATACTCAGACCCGGAAATTAACCGGCGATGGCAAGTTTGATGTGAGCGAGATGATGCATGACGTGCCATGCAGACATGGCAGTAGCCTGGCGTTGATCCAGTAAAATCTGTCTGACAGGATGAAAATAGCTCAGCGCTTTTTCATCTTCACTGAGCGAGTTGATCAAAAATATATAACGTTGTGTAATGGCCTCGAACATGAGCAATGAGTCCT
>DASYHR010000092.1:0-4017 GCA_035998385.1 Dyadobacter sp.
CATCAATCCCCCTCCCAGTCCGGAATATTCTTCTCTGCTGATGATATAAACATCGCGGGACAGCGGATAATTCTTAAATTCCAGACCAGCCTGAAACGGTTGATAATAGCTTGATAATGAATCCGGTTTATCTTTCTGAGATATCCCAAACACATTAAGACCTTCCGATAACTCATGTGTTTTGAGTGAATGTCCGTCACTAATCCAGTTGACACCTATAAAACCCAGATGTAAAGGATTACTACGAACATCTTCAATCACCTTTTCATTTGATCCGGAAGCTACGATCCGTAAATTTTTAATGTCTTTTAGTCCAAATTTACTTCTGACGAAATTGAGGTTGCTGGCATTCACATCATCAAATACCAATGTGATCAACCCCGTCTGATTACTACCTGGCAATTGTGACCAATTCGTTATCTTACCTTCCAGAATCCCCCGAAGCTCCGACATGGTTATCAAACTGTCAGAATTGGCTTTACTTACAACCAAAGCAAGTCCATCAATAGCAATATGTTGATACTTGATATATCCTTTCTGTTGCTTCATGATGTCACTTTCCTTGTCCGTAAGCTTGCGGGTAGCAATTATTAATCTTGCGCTATCCTGCAAAAGCTGTAAGACTGCCTGCTGTTCCGGAAGATAGTTTACCTTGAAGTGTGCTTCAGGATATATACCTTCATATGCCTTTGTCAGACCATCCACCAGCGGCTTGAATGACTCGTCGGATGCAATAGTGACAGTGCCTCTGCGGGGATTATCCACCTGGCTCTTCTCATTTCCACCCGAACAAGCATAAAAAACTGTTCCCGCCAACAATGCTGCTGCTACCTTTAATGTGGTCTTCATGGCCTATTCTGATTGTTTTTGCCTTTTCCAAACTCGGTAGCCACGAAATATTCCGTACAAAATAAGTGTGCCAGCCAGTGCGTACTTTTGCACATTTGTAATTGGTAAGAAGTTAAAAGACGAGGAGGAGAAGATCAAAAAGATCCCTCCTCCCACGTATATCAGAGCCATTAGCACAGAGACCAGATCGATGACCTTCTCATGCAATGGTGTTTCCTTCATGAGTTACTCCAATTGGAAGTTGATAGGAAGGTTATATTTTACACGAACTGCACGTCCTGACTGCTTACCTGGTTTCCATTTCGGCATTGCCTTCACAACACGAATGGCTTCCTCATCGCAACCAAAACCCAATCCTTTCAATACTTGCACGTCCTGGATACTTCCATCCACGTTTACAACGAAAGACATAAATACACGTCCTGATACGTTGGCACGAGAAGCTGCACTCGGATACTTGATGTTCTTACCAAGATACTTGTACATCTCAGAAGTTCCTCCCGGGAACTCAGGCTGCTGTTCTACAACCGTAAAGACTTTTTCTGGTTCTGGCGCTGCTTCCACCACTGTACCCTTGCTAGGTGCTGCAACCGCTTCCGGTGCTACAATGATTTCGTTGGCATTAGGATCTCCTTCAATAGTCTTGTTCGCTACAACAGCTTCTTTAATTTCTTCCACTGTTGGCGGTGGTGTTTCTTCAGGAACCTCTTCATCCTTTTTAACTTCAGGAGGAAGGAATTTCACCGTATTCACCTTAGGCTGCTCGATTGGCGGCGGCGGTGGCGGTGGTGGCTCTGCCGGATCAATAGGCGGTGGTGGCATTTTCATTAAATCCACTTCAACTTCTACCAACTCTTCTTTTTCCTCACTAGCAAATTTGCTAATGATGGCTGGAGAAAACATCGCCATAAGAAAGAGTGCAGCACCAATTAAAGTAGCTTTTGTCACGTCAGCACGGTAACCCTTGCGAAGTGAAAATGCTCCATACGCCTTATTACGATTTGCAAACACTATATCGTCCAGTGTCGCATTCGGGCTAACTTCTGCCATGGCGATTTAATTATGATTGTTAAAATTAATTTTTTGGTTTGATCTTGTCACCAAGAACTTTTTTCTCCGCATCCGTCAGGTTGTCAACAAGTGCATATCTTTTTGATTTGGTGATAGCCATCTCATCCAGTACATCCACCATGTTTTTGTAAGATGATACATCTGTCGGTTTAATTACAACCACAAATGCTTCATTCCCTTTGTCATCCTTTGGATTCGCCGCGTTAATACGTCGTTGCGAAGCAAAAATTACATCTCTCAGTTCCGTACCATAACGGGTTGTTTTAAGAGAAGCCTGTGCATTGTCATCGTCTGCGGCAACACCATCCAGGTAGTAAACATCATCATTTGCACCCATGAAAAGTGTCAAAACTTTTGATGCCTTTAATGGCTCGGTTTGCTCTTCTTCTTTTTTATCCTGCTTATCAGGGAAGAACACAGACATTGCCGTTGGCTTACTCATTGTCGTAGCAAGCATGAAGAAGGTTATTAGTAGAAATCCAAGATCCACCATGGGGGTCATATCGACCCGGGTAGACATCTTTTTACCTCTAACCTTACCATCACCTTTACCACCACCGCCACCGGATTCTTCAATAGCTGCCATGTTATAACTTTAAAAGTGAAACAGTTATACTTTTATTATTCCTTGAAACCTGCAGGAGCATCCTCACTACCAGTGATCAGAGAAAACTTGTTGATATTCTGCGACTGAAGGTTAGCAAGCACATCCTTAAATTTAGGAAACTTAGCTATGTTATCACCCTTCAGGGCTATTCTCAACGCCGGGTTTGCCTTTCTGGCTGCATAAACCCAGTCTGCAAGTTCGCTGGTTCCTGTTGAATCGGTAGGAATACCAGGTTGCTTTACAGAAGCCATTTGCTCTTTTGGCATATTCAACCATGGCTTAATCTGGTTGATCGGAAGACCAAAGCTTGTCTGAATAGAAAACTTTGCCTTCTCAACATCCGAAAATGATATACCCTTGGTTTGAGAAATGTTATCCAACATTGCGATACGCGTCGGCTTTGCATCTACGCCAAAGTAAACCTTGCCGTCTTTATCAATACTGATAACCATCAACTCATCATCCGGCACCTTGATCTGCGAAATAGATGTTGGAGTAGTAATCTCCGCATCGTTCGTCTTGAATGTCGCCGTCATGATAAAGAAGGTCAGCAGCAAGAACGCCACATCCGTCATCGCTGTCATATCAGTATGCGGTGGGTGTTTCTTAGGCTTAACTACTCCCATGGTTTTACAAATATATAAGTTTTTTTAATATTAACGAAAATTATATATTAATAGTTTCAAACTATTAATAATGAGCAGCAAAGTTTTGCTGAATGCTCAAACCGATTTCGTCAATACTGTAAGTCAAATCGTCAACACGACTGTTCAAATAAGCGTACGAGATAGTCGCAATCGCAGATGTACCGATACCAATCGCAGTGTTGATAAGGGCCTCAGAGATACCCGCTGCAAGTGCACCTGAATCTGAAGCGCCTGATGCTCCAAGAGCAGCAAATGCACGGATCATACCAAGTACAGTTCCAAGAAGGGCAATAAGTGTAGACGCACCGGCAAGCGTTGCGATAACAGTAAGGTTTTTCTGAAGCATTGGCAATTCAAGCGTAGTTGCTTCATCAACTTCTTTCTGAAGAGCAGCAAGTTTTTGCTCTTTGTCAAGCTGAGTTTCGTTAGCAAGTTGCTTGTATTTCAACAAACCAGCTTTGATAACGTTACCAACTGATCCTTTTTGCTTGTCGCATTCTTTGATAGCCTCGTCAATTTGGTTTTTGTCCAAAAGGCTTTTGATTTTGCGAACGAATGAATCAATGCTTCCTGTTCCGTTAGCTTTACCAATTGTAATCATACGCTCGATTGTGAAAACAAGTACAACCAAGAAACATGTCATTAAGACAGGTACAATAGGTCCTCCCTCGTGAACAATACCGAAATAATCACCTTGGATAGGCCCTTTTGTGTGATCGCCGTCAACAAAGTGCTCAGGAGCACCAAGAACGAACGTGTAAACTGCCAAAGCGATTGCAAATAGTAGGGGGATTACCAATGCCGGATTTAAACCGCCAGAGCCTTTTGATGCTGCTGCTGCAG
>DASYHR010000095.1:0-2491 GCA_035998385.1 Dyadobacter sp.
AGAAGAACTTCTCGAACTGCAAGCACTCTGCCAGGTATTGCCCGGCCCAAGCTCCACACAAACCGTTACCGCGATCAGCCTGAAAATTGGTGGACAGCCGCTGGCCTACCTTTCACTGCTGGTTTGGTCTTTACCGGCCATGATACTGATGACGCTGGCGGCAATCGGGATACATTATCTGGAAGCCAATGATATATCACTGTCGTTTACCAGGTTTGTCGGACCGATGGCTGTCGCTTTCCTGATGTATGGGGCGTATTCCATTGCCAGAAAAGTGATTCATGACGCGCAGTCGTGGACACTGTTGCTGGTTTCAATCATTCTGGCTTATTTGTACCCATCTCCATATACAACGCCTATTTTGATTGTATCAGGCGGCATTGCGGCATCTCTTAATTTCAAAAAACATGAAAAAATGGAGAGAGCCCCTATCCGGATCACATGGCGGCCGCTCATTTTCTGGATTTCGGTACTTATTGCTGCAGCTTTGGTAGGTAAAATCACCAATTCGTTACCAGTCAGACTTTTCGAAAACTTTTATCGTAACGGCAGTTTGGTTTTTGGTGGCGGGCAGGTACTGATTCCCATTTTGTATAACGAATTCGTTGAATTCAAGAGTTATCTCACCAATCAGGAATTCCTATCCGGAATGGCACTCACACAGGTCGTCCCCGGCCCGGTGTTCTCCATTGCCACCTATGTTGGTAGTATGTCCATGCAGCCGGCCGGCATATCAGGACAGATCATCGGTGGCCTTGTTGCAACAGCAGGCATATTTCTTCCGGGAACATTTTTTATTTTCTTCGCCTATCCTTTCTGGGATCAGTTGAAGCGCTACCGCGGTATCCGCGCTTCTCTTCAGGGAATCCATGCAGCAAGTTGCGGTCTTACCATTGCGGCAGCCATCTCTATGTTCGGACCGATGGCACAAAATACGCAACCCGTCCTTACCGTTATTGCAACTTTGTTGATTATGGCTTTCACCAAAATACCTTCCTGGCTGATCATCATTGCCGGACTTCTCCTTGGCGTTTTCATTCCTTAATGCACATGTCGCATTTACTTTGTGGTTACGTTGGATTAATGCCGGGGTTTTCCAAACTTTGAAAAATGGTTCTTTTCTTATCCTTTCCCATGAAAAAAAATCTTCTGTTTCTTTTTTTGTGTTCAGTCATTACGATTCCGCATCTAAAAGCCCAGATCAATACACCGCCCGCTTTGTTAAATGAACAAAAGCGTTGGGTTGATTCCGTCTTCACAAGTTTGACACCCGACGAACGCATTGCTCAACTCATTATGGTTGCGGCTGTTTCTGATGTAAAAAGAGCGGTGATAGATCCCAAAACCAGTAATCCTGCCTATGTTGAAAAACTGATCAGGGAGAATAAAGTAGGTGGTGTGGTTTTCTTTCAGGGAGGTCCGGTACCACAAGCCAGACTTACCAATCACTTTCAATCTGTTTCCAAAGTTCCTCTCCTTGTTGCAATGGATGCTGAATTCGGATTAGCCATGCGGATAGACAGCACCTTAAGATACCCCTACCAGATGACGCTCGGAGCCATTCAGGGACACAATAATCTGATATATGACATGGGATCTCAGCTTGCCAAACAAGCGCGCAGGTTGGGTGTACATATCAATTTCGCTCCGGTGGCAGATGTGAATAATAATCCCAATAACCCGGTGATCAGTTTCCGGTCTTTTGGTGAAAACAAATACAAAGTTGCCGACAAAGCCATTGCATACATGCGTGGGATGCAGGAAAATGGGCTTCTTACCAGTGCAAAGCATTTTCCCGGCCATGGCGATACGGGAACCGACTCACATTTTGACCTGCCCCTGATCGCACATGATATCAACCGGCTTGATTCTCTCGAACTTTATCCATTCAGAGCAATGATCAGCAATGGTTTGAGTGGTATGATGGTGGCGCATTTGAGTATTCCGGCTCTGGATAAAACGCCAAATCTTCCTTCTACACTTTCAAAACCGATTGTCACTGATCTGCTGAAGGAAAAACTGGGTTTCGATGGATTGATTTATTCAGATGCCATGAATATGAAAGGCGTAACCAAGTACTTTCCAAATGGGAGAGCAGACGCGATGGGACTGGAAGCGGGAATGGATGTTCTTGAGTTTACTGAGGATATCAATAAAACAATTGCGGAGATCAAAAAAAGCATCTCTGAAGGTCGCATTTCGCAAGCAGAAATTGACAGACGTTGCCGCAAGGTGCTCGAAGCAAAGGCTTGGGTAGGTTTGGATCATTACCAGCCTGTTGATCTTCAAAATCTATATGAAGATTTAAATCCAAAAGCAGCAGAACTGACCAATCGCCTGCTAACCGAAAAAGCCATTACCGTTTTGAAGAATGAAAGTGATCTGCTTCCTCTTAGAAATCTGGATTCATTGAAGATCGCTTCAGTCTCCATCGGAGCCGATACTGTTACAACTTTTCAGCAGACACTTTCGCTGTATACCACGGTTGATC
>DASYHR010000381.1:0-3159 GCA_035998385.1 Dyadobacter sp.
GGGAACATCATCAAAATTCTCAAATACCAGGTTGGGATCCAGATTGAATTTGGCAGTCAGTTCGTCGCGGGTCTGTTTGCTGCGGGTACAAATTCCTACAGCTTTGATATTCGGATGACTCTGGTAGATGGAGATGAATTCTTTCCCGAACCCCATACCTACGATAACGACTGTGATTTGCTTCTGACTCATGTTTTTTGTTTTTATTGGATAATATTATTTAACGAAATCCGTAGGCAATTCCCCACGTTAACGAAATCCATGGGCGGTGCCCATGGCTCAGAGATTACGCCCTTTCAGGGCTATTTTGAATTTTAATCGTGACTATGGTCCGATCTTGACCGCAACGGCCCGGTCTTAATTCTTAATTTACTTTCCCGCTGCCCATTTCACGGCGTTGCGCAGTAATGTTTTGTAAGGCTGAATCGTGTGTGATTCCGCATCGTGTCCGAGAGCGATACCTACAATGCGTGCTTTTGGATATTTGACGATTGTTACACTCGGAAATACATCGTCTGCTTCTTTTGCCTTCGCAGTAGCCAGTACTTCAACCGGCGATCCGGATGCATCGGTTTTCAGATAATACAGCTCATCTTTCAAATTGAAAGTAGCGGGCACACCTTTCATGACCGGGTGCTTTTTGTTGGTTACAGTTACATCAAACGGACCGTATTTATTGTGTCCTTTAGATCCGCCACCCACCAATTTCTGGTTGTATTCCGGCCAGTCTTTCCAGTTATACCAAAGGGCGGGATGAGCCAGAATAAGCCCTTTCCCTGCATCAGCAAAGGCAAAAATGGCTTTACGCGTTGCCTCATCTTTGATTGGCTGATTATTGGCAAGGAACAATACATCAATGTTAGGCAAATGCGAAAGGATTGTTGTAGGATCGCTGGTATACTCTACTTTGGCCAGGCCACCTTCCTCTAATGTAGCAACATCCTCTTGCTTGTACCATTTGTCAAAATCGTGGGACTCTCCTCCCCCAACCAGTAATACCCGTATCGGTTTCTTTTGTCCGGGACGTTCTGCTTTGGCTGGAGCTATAACCGTGACAAGCATCAAAAAAAGACAGGCTTTAAAAATCGATTTAATCATTTAAAATTGAAGTTAAAGTAGTTAAGAAGTAGCGTTGTTATGGGCTGGGTTAGTCTATTTTGTTACACGTAGAATTCCGTTCATCCCTCTCCAGTGTCCAGGAAAAGTGCATACAAAAGGATAATCTCCCGGTGTTGAAGGAATTGTGATTTCCAAAGTTGCTGTTTCTCCTGTGCTGACAAGTTTGGTTGAAAACAGCACCTCAGGAATTTTAGGAACATATTGTTTCTCAGCTGCTTTCGGATCCGACAGCATATCGTCTGCCGCTTTACCTACTTTTTGCAGTGATCCAGGTTTGATAATCAACAAATTGTGTTGCATACCATCAGGATTTTCAAGATTGATGACCACCTTTTGGCCGGCTTTCGCCTGTATCAGTTTCTTATCAAATTGCAAAAGCTCCGGCACTACCTGCAGATCAATGACCAAAGCATTGCTATTATTAGAACTCGCAGGCCTGGCTGTGTTAGCCACAGCGGCTGTAGCTCCTTTGCTATTCGGACGGCTCAATTCCAGTGACGCTTTCTGGAAGTTCCCTTCAAAACCGAACCGTCCATCGTACGAACCAATTTTATCATCTCCTTCCACATCTTCACCCGTTCTGAATGAATTGGACAGAGGTGTTGCAAACAACATGTGCGCTTTTCCTTCCGCAGCCAATTTGCCATCTATGTAAATCGAAATTTTACCGTTGCCTGCAAGATTAGCAACCACATCAAATTTCTCAGGAAGAGGTGCAGAAGTCGCAGCCTGGCTTACCATACCATGTTGTTTCACAGCCATGATCAATTTACCATCCTGAATGTAAAGACCGTAACCTCCGTCCTTTCCACCTTGTCCGGCAATGAAACCTTTCAAATCGCGGTCGCGGGATTTGGTAACACTGGCTTTAATCGTAATCTCTTTTCCTGATACATCTGGAGGAAACTGCATCGTATTTCTTCTTCCAAGTGCGTAAACTTCCTTATTCAAAGAAGCCTGAATTTGTTCACTGAATTTCGATTTCAACGACTGTTTTTCTGCCGCAGCAAGGAATCCTTTTTCATGCGTAATAGCAGCTGCAAACAAGGCTTTTGACAACCATGCGTCATTCGCGTTTTCCTCATCCAGTGATGCCAGATAAACTGCTTCGCCGATTTTCTCCGATGCAGGCAGTTCAACCAAAGCGATAATCGCTCCAAGACGGGTGTTCAAATCAGCATCCTTCAAAAGTTTTTGTATACCTCCAAAGCTCTGCTCATTTTTTGGCAAAACGGTTGCCGCAGCTTTTCTAACTCCTGCCGCAGGATGTGTAATTGCCTTGTTTACAACCGCCAAAGCCTCAGCATTTGATCCATCCAAAACGCCCAAGCCATGTAATGTCCACAGAGCATGCACTGCCGGACTGTTCAATCCGATCTCATCCACTTTCTGATCGCCAATAATTTTGTACAAGTCAGGTAAAACAGACAGTTTTTTCGACTCAACCAATAAACGTTGTGCCGTCATTCTCCAGAACATGTTATCGTTTTGAAGAGCTGCAATCAATCCAGGCAGATCGTCTTTTGAAAGCTTCATCCCTGGTGCCTTCTTGCCATTTTTATACACGATTCTATACACACGGCCATGGTTCAAATCGCGCATCGGACTACTGAAAGCGTTACCTGGTCCGTGTGGCTGCTCTTTGAAAGGCATTATAAATTCTGATGGCGACTGAGCAGGCACAAACACATTGTGCTGGATAATGAAATTATACCAGTCTGCAACCCAAACGGCACCGTCGGGTCCAACTTCAGCTTGTACCGGGCCAAACCATTCATCGGAACTTGCCATGAAATTCCAGCCATCTTTTTCCTTATATCCTGCTCCGTCGCGTTCGATGATCGCTTTATGGATAAGGCGGATTGTCGGTTCAGTTACAAAAGCAGTTCTGTTCCAATACTCTTTCGGATAATTGCGGGCTGTGTAAAAGTGATGTCCGGCCGCCGAGGTAAATCCCCCTACTACATCCACCTGCCGCAGGTTTGGTGTCATTGAGTGTGCGTCGTAGTGGCCGTCAATTTTGTGTACCGCCTGAATAGA
>DASYHR010000103.1:0-6287 GCA_035998385.1 Dyadobacter sp.
CTTAATCCAGCCTGCGCCATATTCCCGACATTTTAAACTTGCTTTGCAGAATTGACCCATCTGGCACTATATTGTAAAAGAATTTGTGGACTGCTGATCCTACTTAGCCGCCGCCCGAAACGACCATGAATCAGGAACTTACCAGCCATCTGGATTTGGAAAACCTAAAGTCTCTGCAGAACGGAGATTGGGGAAGCTTTGAGCGCATCTATGATAAATTCTGGTCCAAACTTTACCTTTCAGCGTACAGTATTCTCCGCGACAAACAGGCTTGTGAGGATATTGTCCAGGATGTGCTTGTCCAATTGTGGCTCAAAAAAGACTCCGCGCAAATCGATTCACTTCCCGCTTACCTGCATGCCGCCATACGCTATCAGGTTTTCAAAGTCGTTAAATCGGGAAAGATGACACTGGCTCTTCCTGATGAAATTGAGCTCACATCGGAAAGAACAGAAGCAGAGGACTTACTGGCAACACAAGATCTGAATCAATTGCTGGACGATCACATTGCCCGGCTTCCCGAAAAATGCAGAGAGGTTTTTATATTGAGCAGAAAGAACAATCTGTCGATTGCCGAGATTGCAGACAGGCTGCATATATCAACAAAGACCGTCGAAAACCACATCACCAATGCCTTGGGCAGATTGAGAATTAGCATGGGCGAATTCCTGTTCTGGCTCATTGTTACCCTCCCTTCTATCTGGGATTAATCTATCCCAAAAATTAATTTTTAAAATTTTCACTTCCGGCTTAGGTGTAGTGTGTCTGTTTTGGCACATACAGGTAGAACTATGAAAAAAGAAGAATTTTTAGCCCTCACTGATAAATACCTTGCGGGCACATTGACCAGCCAGGAGCAGATCCGTTTTTTGGAGGCATGTGAGATCTTGCAGAACAGAACCAAGGACTGGGATGCGGCCACAATGGACGATCAATCGACTGTAAAAGCAAGAATTTTTGGCCGGATTGTCGAACAGATTCAAAGCGAAGAAACTGAAAATGTGCAACCACTGGTTTCCAAATCAAACTTCTGGAGCTATCTGGCCGCAGCTTCGGTCCTGTTACTTTGTCTGTTTGCTCTTTACACTTTTCGCACCAGACTGCTGAGCCAACTGTATCCTATACAGACCATCAGCATTAAAACAGAGAAAGGCAAATTGTTAAAAAAGCAGCTACCCGACGGATCAACAGTTTGGTTGAACTCGGAAAGTACGCTTTCCTTCCCTGAAAAATTCAGCGACACAACCCGCTCTGTCACTCTTGTAGGTGAAGCTTATTTCGAGGTTGTTCACGATCCAAAACAGCCATTTGTAGTACATACCGAAACGCTGAATACAAGAGTTCTGGGGACACATTTTATGGTAAAAGCTTTCCACTCAGACCCGCAAAGCAAGGTTACACTGCTAAGCGGACGTGTGGCTATACAAACTGTAAACCTGAGCGGAGAGACCCAACTGGCACCGCTACAGGAATTCACATCGGACAGAAAAACAGGAGCATTTACAATTAAGATGAATATCGACAGCGCAAGCGCAATGGCCTGGGCGAACGGCAAATTGTCATTCAGAAAAAATAGACTGACTGAAGTGATCAGAGACCTGGAAAGGCGGTTCGATACAAAAATTACCACGGACTCACATTTGGAAAACTGCCTGATATATGCAGACGTACTGCCCGGAGACCAGTTGGAACCGGTATTGGATCAGCTCGCGATTTCCCTGGATGGAAAAATTGTAAAACAAGCTGACAACCAATACCTGATAACAGGAAAAGGATGCAATTGAAAACAATATAAACCCCGTACAAGCTTATGACCTAGTAGCCATTTTTTCATCATGGAGCAACCTGTCTTTTTTTGAGCAAAAACGATTTACCGGACTATCACAAACACAACAAAAGTGTGTCCTGTTACTTAACCTCTCTTAAATATGCAAACAATTATCTACCGGGGAACATTATTTGATACCGTCTGTAAGATTATGAAATACAGCGCTATCCTGTCCTTTTTGATCGGCTGCTGCAGCACGCTCGGTCTGGCAGAAAACACCTACAGTCAGGTTCTTGAAAAGCCGATCACACTCAGCACCGGCAACATGTCGCTGCCGGCAGTGCTGGACGAAATTTCCAGAGTTTCTGATACGCGATTCGTACTGGCAAGTCAGAAAGAATCTGCAAAAAAATCCAGAGTTAATGTAAAGAATGAAAAGCTCGGCAAGGTGCTCGACAAGTTACTAGCGCCCTACTCAATGACCTACACGGCGTCGGGCTCAACAATTATTCTCAAACATGCTTCTCCTAAACCAGTAGTAAATGTGGCTCCTAAGCAGGAAGCTGAGGCAGAGAAATCGGAGCAGCCTGAAATTAAACTATTTACAGGCAAAATCGTCGACAAGAACGGGCAAGCTCTTCCTGGTGCTTCGGTGGTCGTGAAAGGCACAGAAAGAGGAACAGTCTCGGATGTCGATGGAAGTTTTTCGATAAACGTCGATAACGGAGAGACGCTTGTAGTCTCATTTATCGGATTTTTGAAAAAAGAAATAATCTACCGCAACGAATCTACCCTGAATATTCAGCTGCTTGAAGATGTAGCCGGACTGGAGGAACTTGTGGTGGTTGGTTACGGCACACAGAAGAAAATCAACGTGACCGGAGCTGTCAGCGCGATTGAAGCAAAGGATCTTGATAGCCGGCCGCTGACAAACCTGAGCTCAGGCTTACAGGGACTCATGGCAGGTGTGACAGTAGTAAATTCAAATGCGCTGCCTGGCCAGAACGGAAGCTCTATCCGTATCCGGGGTGTGGGTACTTTGGGGGATGCGAACCCGCTTATCGTCGTGGATGGTATTCCTGGTGGAGATTTAAATATTCTTAATCCAGCCGATATAGAAAGTATATCTGTGCTCAAGGATGCAGCTTCATCGTCTATTTATGGAGTTCGCGGTGCCAACGGAGTTATCGTAGTCACAACCAAAAAAGGAAAAGAAGATTCTGCTCCGAATATCTCCTACAACGGCTACATCGGCATGCAGACGCCTACAGCCCTGCCAAAGTTTGTGGGTTCTCCTGAGTACATGCAGCTTTTGAACGAATCGCAGGTGAATGTAGGCCGTAACCCCACCTACACCGATGCGGATATAGAAATAGCCAGAAATGGCTCGGATCCCAACTACTTTGCCAACACCAACTGGATTGATGAAATATACAAGAAAAGTGCTCCTCAGCAAAGTCATAATCTGAGTATTAATGGTGGCGCTAAAAATCTGAATTACTACGTTTCCTACGGATATCTGAAAGAAGGTGGTATGATCACCGGCGACAACTACAATGCGCAAAGACACAATGTGAGACTACGGTTGAACACAACCATTGTTGACAGACTGCATCTGGATGCGAATCTGGGTTACATCGACAGAGGTTTCTCAGGATCTGCAGAAGATATAGACTCGGACTCAGGACCTCTGTACGCATCCCATCAGATACTTCCGCTGGTGCCTGTACGATTTACAACCGGCGGATGGGGATACATCGGAGGACAGCGTAACCCTGTGGCAGTGACTACCGACGGAGGTACGAACCGCTTCAACTCACAGGAATTTACCGGAAATCTTAGCGCCACCCTCGACCTTTTCGACGGGCTGAAACTGCGCGGACAATATGGTCTGATTCGCTCTAACTCCTACAGGTCCATTTTCAGTAAAACGATCAATTATTTCAGCCCTACCGATGGATCGCTGATCTATCAGACCAATCCACAAAATAAGATTGATGTACGCGATTATACTTCGCTGTATCAAACCATGCTGGGATTTCTGGAATATGACAAAATATTTGCAGCAAAACATACCGTGAAGGGTTTGCTGGCAGTATCACAGGAAGAGAACGTTTCAAATTATGTAAGGTCAACCCGGACAAACCTTGCCTCGCAGGATGTGGAATCGATCAACCTCGGAACTGAAAACCAGCTGAATGAGGGAAGCGCTTCACAGAACGCTTTGCGCTCCTTCTTTGGCCGTTTCAATTATGGATTTAAAGAAAAGTATCTGGCTGAATTCAATTTCCGTTATGATGGCTCATCAAGATTTGCGCCGGATCGTCGTTGGGACTGGTTCACATCCGGCTCGGTGGGTTGGGTATTCTCAGAAGAAGGGTTTTTCGACAGACTGCGTAATGTTATTGAACTGGGAAAAATACGTCTCTCCTATGGTACCCAAGGGAATGACAAAGTCCGCATAGGTGGCACCTCAACCATTCTTAACTATGGGTATCTTTCTACCTTGGGACCGGTCAACAATACTTTCCCGATCGGCAATGCACTTACTATTGGCTACCGCCAATCCAACATACCAAATCCATTTTTGACCTGGGAATCGGTTGTAAAACAAAATGCGGGAATCGATCTGGCGATGATGAAAGGCAGAATGGGGATTACTTTTGATTACTACATTCAGAACACCAACAACATTCTTTTGAATGTTCCCCTTCCCGACGTACTTGGTGTAGGCACCACGTATCCTCCTCAAAACGCAGGTAAGGTCGAAAACAGCGGTTGGGAAGTACAGGTTTCCTGGAAAGATCAGATCAGTGATTTCCGGTATGGCGCGAATTTTAACTTGTCAGATGTCAGAAACAAGGTCACCAGTTTAGGTGGCGTACCTCCAACCTACGGAGATCGTATCCGTATTGTGGGACAACCAATTGATGCATTTTACGGTTTGGTAGCAGACCGGATCGCACAGGTTGAGGATTTCAATTTTGATGCAGGTACCAATAAATACACCCCGAAGTTTCCGGCCTATGCAGGTGATCCCGTGGCCCCCGGAGATATTATCTACAAAGATTTGAACGGAGATGGGCGTATCACACTGGATGATGACCGCCAGGTGATTGGTAACGCTATCCCTCGTTTCAACTACGGTTTCAGGGGTGAACTGGGCTGGAAAGGCATTGACTTCAGCTTCTTTCTTCAGGGAGTTGGCAAGGCCGACGGCTACATACAGGGAGCAGCACGCCACGCGCTGATCAACGAAGGCTCCTTACCTCAGGAAATACATCGCGACCGCTGGACGCCACAGAATACGGATGCGAGCTACCCGAGACTTACTTACCAACAGGCTTATAATCAACGTCTGTCTAGTTTCTGGCTTGAAAATGCAGCCTATCTCAGGTTGAAGAATATTCAGATCGGCTATACAATTCCTGAGAAATTCACCAAAAAAGCACGTGTGAGCCGTCTTCGCATCTATGCTTCTGCAGACAACCTACTCACGAAGACGGACTTTTTCTACGGCTATGATCCCGAATCTCCGGTGACCAGTGGCGGCTTTTATCCGCAGGTAAAAACGTTCGTGGCAGGTATCAGTGTAAATTTTAAATAAGTCATTATCATGAAAAAGAAATTCATATACTTGTTTTCGCTGCTGGCCATGCTATCGACAGGCTGTAATGACGATTATCTCAACCGGTTGCCACTGGATCAAATTGCAGATGAAACCTTTTGGAATACAGAGGAGCAACTGATCCTGGCTGCTAACGGCTGCTATGCAAACATTAAAGCCAAAAATACTGTGGACATGGAAAACATGGGCGACAACACACTGTGGCCATCCACTACAGATTTCCAATTGATCGGCAGCGGCAATTTCAACATTGACCTGAACATGTTAAATACCGAATGGCGCAGCATGTACACCGGAATCCGCCAGTGTAATGCCTTTTTGGAAAACTATCAAAAGGCAGTTGTTCCCGTCGAAGCGAGGAAAGAGATACTGGCTGCCGAAGTCAGAGTCATCAGAGCATACATGTACAGCTACCTCACCTTGTTTTGGGGTGATGTGCCTCTGATTACCAAATCTTTGAACATTGATGAGCTTTACGATCCCAGAACTCCTTCAGCACAGGTCCAGGATTTTATTTTATCCGAGCTGGAAGCTGCTGCTGCGGTTTTGCCAAAGGAAATCGCAACAGGAAAAGATTTGGGCAGGCTTCGAAAGGGTGCAGCTCTGGGTCTGAAAGCCAGACTTGCGCTGTATTTTGGAAAATACGACGTGGCTGAAAAGGCGGCAAAGGATCTGATGGATCTGAATGTGTATCAGCTTTTCAGCAACGGCAACAAGGCTACCAGCTATAACAGTCTGTTTACATACAATGGCAAACTTTCCCGGGGAAATAATAAAGAAACAATCATAGCCAGAACACATCTGGAAGATCTGAACATGCATAATCTGAGTCGTGAAATACAGGTCCCTGACCAAAACGCGCGTTGGAATCCGACCAAATCACTTGTGGAC